>JBBQPW010000146.1:0-6250 GCA_038216845.1 Gaiellales bacterium
GTCCGGCTCGGCTATTGCTCGATCGACCTCGAAATGGTCTCCCCAGCAGGCAAGCTCGACGCCGTCGAAGCCCCAGTCCGCCACCTTGGCGGCAAGCTCCGAGAGCGGCAGGTCGGCCCACTGGCCGGTGAACAGCGTGACGGGCCTGGAGTTCATCCGCTGCCATCGTCTCACAGGCTCGCAGTTAGGCGCTGCGCCAGTCTCGGACCGTGATCGGCGGACCTGTCTCGATCACCACCCGGCCGCTCAGCCCGCCGCCGGCGGCCGCTGCGAACGCACTTCCAAGTAGCTCGCTCGCCGCATGGTGCAGCGCCCGAGCGCCAAGGCCGCTGCGGCCGGCGATGTCGAGCAAAACATCCGCGAGGATCGGGTCGATGTCGGTTGGCGACATGCCGTACTCCCGCGCGAGTGAGGTCACCGAGCCGGTTGCCGCCGCCTTCAAGCTCTCGTCGTCGAGGTCGCGATACACGGCGAACGCACCGATCCGGCCGACGAGCTCGGGTGGAAACTCCTCCTCCAGAAGAACATTGCGACAAATCTCCTGCACCGCCCAACGGTGCTCCAGCGGCACGCGATGGAGCCGCTGCTGCAGCTCGTCGACGGCGACATTCGTCGTCAGAGCGATCACCGCATGCGCAGCCTCGACCGTCGAGCCGTCCGGTGCCGTCAGTCGGCCGGTGTCGAGCAGGTTGAGCACGACATCGTGAATCAGGTTCGGGTGCGCCTTCTCGACCTCGTCGAGGAGCAGGATGCACCCCGGCTTGGCGAGCGCGTCGAGCAACGGGTTCTCCGGGTCGTGCCCGATGTAGCCGGGCGGCGCGCCGAGCAACCGAGTCAGCTGAATCCTCTCGCTGAGCTCGTTGCAGTCGACCCGGAAGACGTGCGAGCCCGACCTGCCGAGCGAAGCGATCGCATCGGGCAGCGCCTCGATCGTCGAGGTCTTCCCGCTGCCGGTCGGCCCGAGGAGCAGCACCGTTCCCGGCCGCGACGGCTTGCGCTTCGCGAGCTGCGTGGCGACGACGTGGGCGACTCTCTCGAGCGCGGCAGGTTGGCCGTGCACGACCTCGCCGAGGCGCGCGGCAAGGCTCTCCGCCGAGAACCCAGGGAGAGCGGCGATCCTCCGCGCCCGACGGCGTGCACCAGTTGGCTCGACCGAGCGCTCGACGTCCAACGCGGACTGGAGAACGGGCGGCGGAGCTGCCCCGTCCGCCGCAGGCGCTGCCGCATCCGGCTCGGGAAGATCGACCGTGACCTCGATTCCCAGCGCCTTCGCGAGCTCGCCGTGCCAGAATGCGAACATATCCCGCGGCGTCGGGAAGATCGCCGTGCCGGCCTCGAACAGCGCGCTCAGCCGGAAGGACGGCGCGGCGAACGAGCATGGCGCGACGTGGAGGATCAGCCCCCCGGCCGGGGCGAGCACGGTCCGCAGCCAGCCACGACCAGGCCGGCAGCCGCGTGGATACGTCGCATCGTGCCACTCGACGGATTCCTCGAAGAGCCGCTCGAACTCCTCGAGCGACGTGTTGACGAGCCTATCCACGGCCGGTGGACACCCGATCCGCCACGATAACCTCCTGGCTGCGACGCCAGATCCGACAAAGGCGAAGCGGCGACCCTACCAGAACATCCGTTCGTGCTCAACCGTCTACAAAGCACCACGACGCAACAGCCCGACGACACGCTCGACGTCGGGTGAGAGCGTGCGATCTTCGTCGATCGGTGCCACGACGCCTCCCAGGCACTCGATCGCCTCGGCAAGCCGAGGGGCCGTAGGTGTCCGGCTGAGGTACGCCGCCTGGCGCAGGGCGACCAACGCGTAGGCGAGCGCAGCCTCGTGATTGTCGAGCGCCTCGTCGAGCCGGCGCGCCGCGAGGAAGGTGAACGACTGCACGTCCTCCTGCCCGCTCGAGGTGTCGAGCGCGTGCACCGACGCCGGCGCGGCGAGCAAACGGTTCGCGGCGGCGAGCGCGACGACGGCCTTGTGGAGCGAGACGGCCCCCGCCTGGAGGCCCGGTTCGCGCGCGAGCTGCTCCGGCAGACCGGAGAAACGCGCGTCGAGCAATCGGAGCAGCTGCTTCTCGACGAGGTTCGTGGCGTGCGCGACCGCGGCCGCAACGGCCTCCAGCCGGAGGGTCACGTCGAGTGCGTGAAATCCGCCGGAAGGATAGAGCCCGGCCGGCTGTTCATCCTCCCGGTCGAGGAAGACCGGGCTGTCGGAAACTGCTCGAACGCGCTTCGCAGCCGTCGCCTCGAGCTCCTCGCGAGCCCGCAGCAGAGCCCCATACACCTGCGACACAACGCGGAACGAAACGGGCGGCTGCGGCAGATCGCCCCACGCCGCCGCATCGCCGAGGAGCTCCAGCAGACGCTCACCGACCTTCCGCTCCGCCTCGTCGCCCGAGAGCGCGGCCACCCGCCCGGCGTACGGTCTCGCCGTCGCACCGGTCACCCCGAGCACGAGCGCGGCGGCGAGGATCGACTGATCGAGCAACCGCTCTCCGCGATCGGCGAGATGGAGCGCCAACGCTGTTGCAAAAGGCGAGCCGTTGATGAGCGCAACGCCCTCTTTCGGGCCTGGCTGGTAAGGGGACACGCCTTCCCGGTCCAGAGCCTCCCGCGCGGAGAGTGTCTCGTCACCGACCTGCACGCTCCCCTCGCCGAGGAAGGTCTGGAAGAGATGTGCGAGCGGCGCGATCTCGCCTGCGGCGCCGTACGGGCCCCACGGCACGAGCGGGCTCCAGCCATCGTTCAGTCGTGCCACCAGGAACCGGCACAGGTCGGCGGTCACACCCGGGAAGCCACTGAGGAAGCCCGTGAGCCGCAGCAGCATCGCGCCGCGCACGACGTCTGCCGGCATCCCCGGCCCGAGACCGGAGGCCCGCGCCGTCAACAGCGAGCGCTGCAGGGAGGCCTGGTCACTCTCCGCGACCGGAACGCCGGCAAGGTAGCCGAGTCCCGTCGTGACGCCGTAGGCCGTGGCCCCCGTGGCGAGGTGGCGCAGCAAAGCCTCACGGCGAAGCGCGACCTGCGCGAGAAGATCCGGCGCGACCTCGAGCGGCTCACCGTCGCGCACGATGCGACGGTACGAATCGAGGTCGAGCCCGTCGTATCGTTCGAGGAGCACCATCAGCGGTAGCGCAACGTCGTCCCGATGCCACGCTCGAGGGCGCGGCGGTAGAGCAGGTCGGCGAGCGCGACGTCGGTCGTCCCGAGGCCGCGATGCCAGAACAGGATGCGCTCGTCGTCGCGTTCGCGCCCAGGCCGGAGACCGGCCACGATCTCGCCGAGCTCGGCGTACAGCGTCTCCTCGGTAAGGAGTCCCGCGCGAACGTGCGGTCGCAGCGCGCCGAACGCATCGTCGCGCCGGCACTGCGCCCAGTCGTCGACGACGACCTTGTCCATCCGGTCGAGCACGTCGAGCTCGAGGACGCTCTTCGTCCCGTAGGGCACGAGCAGGGTGCACGACTCGAGCCACGCCGTCTGCAGCAGGGGCTCGGGCTCGACGAGACGGGTCGCCTCGACGACGATGTCGGCTCCGACGACCGCCTCCTCCATCGTCGCGGTGACGCGAATCGGCTTGCCGAGCGCCGTCTCGAGGCGAGTTCCGAACGCCTCCCTCGACTCGGGCCGACGGCTCGTGACCCGGATCTCGTCGAAGTCGAACAGGCGGTCGAGCAGCTCGACGTTCGAGAACGCGGTGCCTCGGGCGCCGATGTGCGCCAGTACACGCGAACCCTGCCGCGCAAGCTCGCGGGCGCCGAGAGCCGTGAGCGCGCCCGTCCGACGCTCGGTGATCTCGGTCGCATCGACGATCGCACGCGGAACACCGGTGCGCGGATCGTAGAGCGTGATGAGTGCGAGCTCGGACGGCAGTCCCTGCAGGTGGTTGTCCACGAAGTCGCCGACGACCTTCACGCCAGTCACGCCGAGCGGCCAGACCGTGGCGCGGAGCACGTTGAAATGGCCGGGAAACGACGGGTCGGGGATGTGCTGCACGCGCTCGTCGAGGGCTACGAGCCGCTCGCCCTGAGCCCGAACCGCTTCCTCGACCGCCGCCATGACGTCGTCGGCACCGAGACCGAGCTCGTCGACATCGGCGCCGGAGAGGAAGAGGAGGTCGAGTCGAGCGAGCTTCATAGGTTCCTACCGTATTCGGCAGCGACCTTTAACGCATGCGCAAGCCCCCACGGACTAGGCTCGGGGCCATGGACACCAAACTGCAGCTCACCGACGAAGAGTGGCGTGCGCGGCTGACGCCCGACCAGTACCGCATCCTCCGCCAGGCTGGCACCGAGCGTGCGTTCACCGGCTCGTACACCGACAACGAGGACCCCGGCGTCTACCGGTGCGCCGGCTGCGGAACCGAACTGTTCCGCTCCGACGCCAAGTTCCACTCGGGCTCGGGCTGGCCGAGCTTCGTCGAGCCCGCCTCGCTCGACAGCGTCGAGACGATCGTCGACAAGAGTCACGGGATGGTTCGCACCGAAGTTCGCTGCGCGACCTGCGGCGGTCATCTCGGACACGTCTTCGACGACGGCCCGGGACCGGGCGGCAAGCGGTTCTGCATCAACTCGTGCGCACTCGACCTCACACTCGACCACGACCACGCGTAGTCAAGGAGGAGCATCGATGAGCAACTGGACGATCAAGCCGCTCGGGGAGATTCCCGATGTCCTCGGCGATTACCCTGGCGAGATGCGGATGATGACCTACCACACCGACTGCGAGCAGGTCGCGCTCACCTATCGCCTGATGCCAGCCCAGACGGGCGGCAAAGGCTCATATGGTCACGCGCACAAGACGCAGGAAGAGCTCTACCTCGTGCTGTCGGGAACGCTCCAGTTCAAGCTCGACGACGAGGTGATCGACGTGCCCGCGCACAACGCCGTGCGGATCGCACCCGAAGTTGTCCGCTCGGTCTGGAACGAAGGCCCCGAGGACGTCGAGCTCATCATGGCCTCGGTAAAGGTCGACGACCCGCGAGCCGACGGGATCATCGTCCAGGACTTCTGGCCCGAGTAGCTCAGCCCTTCGGCCAGCCAAGGACGGTGGAGAGCGGCTGTCGCCAGAGAGCGTGCGAAACCGGACCGGTGGGGCTCGTGCCGTAGGCGAGCGGCGCCTGGTTCGGGATCTGGATGTACTGCGCCTCGCCCCACGCCCCGTTGAACGCCATCCACGATGGCGAGCTCGCGGTCACGGGAACGACCTTGGCGTTTGCGATCGTCCGGCCGGGAATGACCTGATCCGGAAGCGTCACGCCGTATTGCTGGAGCAGGGCTCTGGCCTGCGGCGGGAGACAGCGTGTGGGGATCCCCGGCAGGCCCGGTCCGAAGTAGTTCGCGTGCGAGCCGCGGGCGACGTATACGACCGGGTGGTCGCCACGGCGTCGGACACGCGCCCAATCACGTCGCGCACCGGTGCAGTGGCGACTGGTGCCGAGGAGCAGCGGTTTCGCCTTTGCGTCGAGCACGACTGCGACGGCCTCCCAGTCACCCTCGTGGTCCTGCCAGACAGCGCCGAGCGGGTTGACGAACGAGTAGAGGTCGAAGTAGTAGAAGAGCCAGTACTCGAGAACGGTACGCCCGCCGGTTCGGAACGCCGCGCCGTAGATGGCGGGCGGCTCCGCATGCTTCCTGTCGGCGCTCACGTAGCACGGTAGCGCCGCAGGGCCACCGATGGCCTGGCACGCCGTCTGGTCGTAGCTCTCACCCGCCAGCGTGGAGTCGGCAAGGAAGCCGTCCACCTGCTCCGGCTGGAAACGCTCCCGCGCACTCAGCACGATTACAGGCGCGTAGCGCGCGAGGAGCTGGGCCGGCGACTGCGTCCGTATCGCCACGGCTGATGCAGCAGTTCCGAGGGCGATCACGAGGATGCAGACGAGGCTGATACGCCGCACGTCCGGCTTATACCGCAGGCGCCTGGCGATTACAACGAGCTACAGCTCGAGGTAGACACATGCGCGGCGATCGAACGGGAGCGGTGATGCGCCGAGCCGTGCGACGGTGAGCGGCGCCTCGGACCCGGGAACCTCGACCGATGCGCCGACGACCGGCGTCACGCCTTCGAGCTCGAGGAGGCGGTAGCCGTCCGACGTAGGAGCAAAGACAACGAACGACGTGGCGACGTCCAGAGCCTCCGTCTCGTCGGCAGTGCCACCGACACCGGGTGCGCGATACGAGTCCGCGCCACGGATCGCCGAGCCGAGATGCTCGATTGAACGGCGCAACGAGTCCCCGGCCTGGAAGTACGC
>JBBQPW010000147.1:0-6222 GCA_038216845.1 Gaiellales bacterium
GTGCGCTGCCTCGACCTCGGAGCGCGCGGCATCAAGCTGCACCCACGCGCCCAGAAGTTCTCCGTCGACGACAAGCGCCTCGAGCCGATCTTCGCGCTCGCGGTCGAGCGCGACGTGCCGATCTTGATCCACGGCGGCCGAGGGCTCCCACGGATCGCGGATCATCTGGCTGCTCTCGTGGAGCGCCACGCCGGGGTGCGACTCATCATCGCCCATGCGGGCATCGCCGACCTCGCCGGCCTGGCGGGGCGCTTCGCCGGTGTTCCGGGCGTCTACTTCGACACGTCCGTGTGGAGCGCGATCGACCTGCTCGACCTCCTGCGCCAGGTCTCGCCCGAACAGGTGCTCTACGCCTCCGACTATCCATACGGCCGGCAACCGAATTCACTGCTGCTCACCTTGCGAGCGACGCGCGCGTCCGGATACGACGACGGTGCTCTACGGCTCGTGCTCGGCGAGAGTGCTTTCTGCATCGTCCGCCAGGAACCGCAACCGGCGCTCACGGAACCGGTCGGACTCACGACGCTGTCTCAGCCGATGACCTTCGCGCGGATCCACCAGTACCTTTCGATGGCGACGCCGCTGTTCTGGCTCCGCCAGGGCGACGCAATAGGCGCCCTCGGCCTCGCGATCAACGCCGCGCAGGAGGAGAACGGCTTCGCCGAGCTGTCGGCGCAGATCCACGAGCTCCTCGTCACAGCGCAGGAGCTCTGGACGGCATCACGCGAGATCGATGACGAGGTGGAGCGCAACACGGTCGGCCGCACGGCGTTCGGGCTTGTCCATCTCTCCGACATGCTCGCCGTGACGGCCCACGCGTAGACGACGGTGCGCCGCCTCGGCTTCGTCGTTGCGCCATTCCTGTGTGTGATCCTGCTCGTGGGCGGCTGTGGAGGTGGATCCGATTCCTCGACTCACGCACCGCGCGGGCCCGAGAAACTGAAGCCGCCGTCGGCGCCGCTCGATCCGGCGAAGCGCTGGACGCTCACCTTCGCGACCGACCGCGGCACGTTCGTTATCGCGCTCGCGCCGAAGACGTCGCCGCACGCGGCGGCGTCGTTCGTCGCACTCGCACGGCGTGGCTACTTCGACAACACGATCTTCCATCGCATCGTGCCCGGGTTCGTCATCCAGGGCGGCGACCCGACCCAATCGGGCAGCGGCGGTCCCGGGTACACGACAATCGATCCGCCGGCCAGCAACACGCGCTACCTGAAGGGCGTGGTGGCGATGGCAAAAACCGCCTCCGAGGTTCGCGGCGCCGCCGGCTCGCAGTTCTTCGTGATGACGGCCGATGCGGCGTCGCTTCCTCCCGACTACGCCGTCGTCGGCCACGTCACGAGTGGCATGAGCGTCGTCGAGAAGATCGGTGAGCTCGGAGATGCGAGCGATCCGAACCGCACTCCGACGGAGACGGTGATCGTCGAGCACGTCACCGTCGCGACACGATGATCGGTGCGGTCGTCCTCGCCGCCGGAGCCGCGACGCGGTTCGGCGCACCGAAGCAGCAGCTGCTTCTCGAGGAGGTCCTCGAACGCCTACGTCGGGCGCCGATCGACGAGATCGTCGTCGTCTCGGGCGCCCACGACCTCTCTCTTTGTGTTTCTGAAACACGAGGCACCAGGGTCGTCCACTGCGCGGAGTGGGAGCGTGGGCCCGGCGCAACGCTCCGTTGCGGACTGACGGCGCTATCCCCGGAGACCAACGCCGCGGTGGTTGTCCTCGCCGATGGACCCGATCTCGCGCCGGCTGCAGTGGCACGGGTGATCGACGCGTGGCAAGCGAACGGCGGCGACCTCGTGGCCGCATCGTACGACGGCGCCCGCGGACACCCACTCCTGATGGCGCGCGTCGCCTGGGCAGATGTGCCGGACGATGGCCTGCGGCAACGACAACCTCGCCTTGTCCCGTGCGACGATCTCGGCTCACCCGGCGATGTCGACGTCCCCGACGACCTGCCACCGCGATTTCGCTAGAGCCTGTTCAGAGTGACGCGTCAGTGCTGCGAAGCTGTGAGAGCCGCTCCATCAACCCTGGCGGCATCCGCTCCGCCGCGCTCAGCTTGACGTACCGCCGAAGCGAGATCTCGAACGTGTAGCGCCGCCGGCAGTACTCGCAGCCATCGAGGTGCAGCTCCGCTTCTATGTGCTCGACCTCCGTCAGCTCGCGGTCGAGGAATCCCTGGAGCAGTTCCTCGCATTTCTCGCAATCTCCGGGCCCGCTCATGCTGCTGCCTCCTCCGCGAGCCGCTGTTTCAGCTGCCGACGCCCTCGGTGCAAACGCGACATTACCGTGCCGATCGGGATGTCCAGGATCTGCGCGGCGTCGGCATACGTGAACTCGCCGATGTCGACGAGCACGACCACGTCGCGGAAGTTGTGCGGCAGCGACGAGAGCGCGTTCACGATCGAGTCCTGCGACAGCTGCTCGACGACCTTGTCGGTCTCGAGCGCATGCTCGCCTTGCGCCTCGGCGACCTTGTTCGCGAGGAAGTAGTCACCTTCTTCGAGCGGCTGCAGATCGGGGGAGCGCTGGATCTTTCGGCCGCGGTCGATGTTCAGGTTTGTGAGAATGCGCAGGAGCCAGGCGCGCATGTTCGTGCCCGGGGTGTACGAGCGCCAACTGCGGAACGCTCTCGAATACGTGTCCTGCACCAGATCCTCCGCTTCCTCACGCGACCCGACGAGCCGCCTCGCGACTCGGTAGACCTGGTCGGCGAACTCGAGCGCCTCTTCCTCGAACCGAACGCGGTTGCGGGCCTCACCCGCAATGCGTCGCCCCGTGGAATCAGGCTCGGGCTCGCTCACCCGCGCACCGTAGCCGATCGACTAGACAGGGGCCTCAACGCCGCGCGAGCGGAACTCATTCCCTCAGACGAGGGTGATCTCGCGGAAGCCGGCCTGCGCCATCCGTTCGAGCAGCGAATGGCGCGAAGTCTTCTCGTCGTCCCAGGAGAGCATCACCTGGCCCATGAGATTGGCGTTTGCGCTCTCCAACCCGTCGTGGCCACCGAGCGCAGCCGCCAGTCGGTTCACGCAGCGCTCACAGCGGATGCCGCTCACCTGCACGGTGTCGCTCTGGACGGCCACGTGCCAATGGTAGCCAGCCGAGAGCTAGGACCGAGCGTCAGGTCTTGCCCCGAATACCGTGCACGGGGCGACCGGCGGCCTCCCACGCGTAGTACGGCGCGCTCGGCCCGAACGACGCCTCGAACGCGACGATGCGCGGATTACGGCCGACCTCCTTCGCTCGCTGGGCGTGCCAGAGGAGATTCGGGTCGTCGCGCGCCTCCCAGACCAGCACGAGGTGGGCCGCGGTCATGTAGTCCGCGACGAACGAGCACCCGAATGCCGGGCACGGGAACGGGTCGGTGCGGACGCAGAACCAGCCTGAATGGTCGAGGTCGTCGTCTCCGGTCCACAGCTCCTCGTCCTCGACGAACGTCTCGTCCTCCACGAGAACGGTGCCGATCTGCGGCTGGTCGAGCTCCCCTCGTATCTCCATCGCGGGGAGCATACGCCCGCAAAGCGAAAGGCCCCCTGGCAGGCGGTGGGGGCCTTTCACCTGACGATCGAGGCGGATCGAACCGCTCGACCGGGACGGCTACCTCGGGGGGGAGGCGGGTTGCCGTCCGAGCGTTACGGCGACGGTGATCTTCTTCGTGCCGCGATACAGCGTGAGAGAGAGTTTGTCGCCGGGCTTGAAGCCAGCGATCAGATCGCGCAGCGCACCGGTCGACGTGATCGGCTTGCTGTTTGCAGAGACGATGAGGTCGCCGCCCATCTTGTAGGACTCGCCCGCGACCGTCGTCTGCTGCGTCCCGCCCTTGATGCCGGCCTTCTGTGCGCCGCTTCCGTTTTGAACCGTCTGGACCAGCACACCGGATGACGCCGGCAGATGGAACAGCCGGGCGAGGTTGGCGTCGAGATCCTGAACGGTGACACCGAGGTAGGCATGCTCGACCTTGCCACTCGCGAGGATCTGCGCCACGACGTTCTTGACGGTGTTCGCGGGGACGGCGAACCCGATCCCGACGTTGCCCTCGGTGGCGTTCCCGCCAGTCTCGATCTGCGAGTTCACGCCGACGACGTCACCGTGCGCATCGAGCAGCGGACCACCGGAGTTGCCGTGATTGATCGGGGCGTCGGTCTGCAGCGCATGGTCGATCGAGAAGCCGTTCGGAGCCGTGATGCGGCGCTGGATGGCGCTGATGATGCCGGCCGTCGCGGTGCGGTCGAGGCCAAACGGGTTGCCGATTGCGACCACCTCGTCGCCGACCTGTGCGAGATCCGAGTTGCCGAGCGGCAGCGGCGTGAGCGCCCGCGCCGAAACGTCGACCTTCAGTACGGCGAGATCGGTCGACGGGTCTGACCCCACGATCGTCGCGCTGTGGGACGACTGATCCGAGAAGCTGACCTCGATCTTGGTCGCGCCCTGGACGACGTGGTAGTTCGTCACGATATGGCCGGCTTTGTCGAGCACGAAGCCCGAGCCGAGCGCCTGCTGGGAGGGTGAGGAGAACGGCGTGCCGAAGAACGGGTCCGAACCGGTCTTTGCGCTGGAAGTGGAGGTGATCTGGACGACGCCGGGTGCGCTGCGTCGGTAGATCTCGTTGATGGAGAGCGTCGACGTGGACGCGGTGGCCTGAGTCGTAGGGGTAGCTGCCACCTCTCGCTGGACGACGGTGGTCGTCGTCTCCCCGCCGAGCTTGCCGAAGAGCGCCGCTCCCCCAAGCGCGGCGCCGCCGCCGAGGAGTGCGGCGGCGGCGAGCGCGGCGATGGGGTTGAGGAAGGATCGGGGCATGTCGGAAGGAGCTGCTTTGTCTCGGTCGTTATACGCGCCGAGCCGTTTGCGACAGGTTGCGGGTAGTTAAGTATCGGTTGTGGGGAGCTGTGACTCGACCCTGCCATCGACCTCACGGGTGTCGAAGATGCGGATGGGCTGATCAGCCGGTCCGTCGAGCGGTTCTCCAGTCGCAAGATCGAAGAGTGCACCGTGGCAGGCGCAGCGCACAGCGCCTCCCTCGAGCCACCCCTCGGTGAGAGGGCACTCCTCGTGTGTGCACCACACCTCGAACGCGTGCCAGGCGTCGCCCTGGCGGGCGACGCCTAGATGGAGATCGCCGCTGACGACATCGCGCAGCTCCCCGTCCTCGAGGTCGGCGGCGCCGATATCGACCCAGCTCATCGGTCCCACACGACGTTCAGGTTCCGCGGCGCACGGAACTCCCAGCCCGTGAACACAGGCGGGCGGTCGTCGTCGAGCCGGAGGTTCGGCAGACGCTCGAGGAGCCGCTGCAGCGCGATTCGCATCTGGACCCGCGAGAAGTGGTGGCCCGAGCAGAAATGCGGCCCGAAGCCGAAGGCGGCGTGGTTGCGACGCGGCCGGTAGAGATCGAAGGCATCAGCGGTCGGCCCCCACACCTCCTCGTCGCGATTGGCCGAGGAAACGAGGACACCGAGATTCGCGCCTCGAGGCAGTATCACGCCGCCGAGCTCGAGATCGGCTATGCAGCGGCGCGTCTGAGTGCCGATCGGCGAGACCCAGCGCATGCCCTCCTCGACCGCGTCCTTCACAAGACCGGCCGGATCGGCGCCAACGGCTGCTGCCTGACCGGACTCGAGCAACCCCACGAGCGTGGAGCCACCCGCATGTCCAGGCTCCTGCATGCCGCCGAGCAGGATCACCTTCAGCGTAGGGAGCACCCTCGCGACCCTCTGCTCGAACGCTCCTTCGGCGTACCGCAGCATCGTCGAGATCGTCGAGTCGTCCGGCTCGGCCCACATCCGCTCGAGTACCGGAGCAAGCTCGTGGTCGATCTCGGCGTTCGTCGCATCGGAGATAGCCCACCGCGCCGGGTCGTCCTCGAAGTTGATCGCACCCTGCGCGAGCCCGTAGAACCAGCGGCGCAAGGTCTCGCCGGAGAGATGTCCGAGACCGAGCACCCGACCGAGGCCACGGACTGAGATCGGCTCGAAGTACTCCGCCATCAACTCGGCCGCGCCACGTCCTTCGAGGCCGTCGAGGAGCTCGGCGACGAGTGGCTCGATCAGGTCGGGTGTGCTCGCTTCCACCCGGCGTGGCCGCAGAGACGGTTCGAGCATCGCACGCAGCTTCTTCTGCGGCTCACCGTCGAGGACGAGGATGCTCTCGCCGCCCATCGCGCGGTCGAGCGGCGACGGGGTTACGCGCGAGTCGATCACCTCCGGATGGGACGCGGCG
>JBBQPW010000148.1:0-6121 GCA_038216845.1 Gaiellales bacterium
CTGGTTCCGTCGTGATGGTCTCGACAACGTCGAGCAGTCGAGTGTCGATCACGGTAACGGCACCTGGGTCTCCGACCGCGACGTAGAGACGGTTCGTGTCGGCGTCGTGCATGACGACGTCGGGGACGCCGGGGAGCGGCAACTCGGCGAGCACGTGTCCGGTGTCGCGGTGCAGGACGACGAGCGCGCCACCGTCGGCTGCGCAGTAGAGGCGGTCGCCGTCGATCCAGAGACCGTGCGGCCCGCTGCTCGGCACGTCGATCGAGCTGACGACTGCCGCGCGGTCGGGATCGATGCGCAAGATCACTGCTGGGTCGCGAACGTTGGCGTAGATGAGATCGGTCTCCGAGCTATAGGCGGCCCAACGCGGCCGGCCCGGAAGGGCCAACTCGGCGACGACCTCCATCGCGTCCACGTCAACGGCGGAGGCAGTACAACCCTCACCGACCGGCTCTCCGAGATTGAAGGCGAACAGGCGACGTCGGCTAGGGTCGAACGCAAGCCCGTTCGGGTGTGGGCCGACGGCAACCCGCCCGAGCAGAGCCTCGTTGCGACAGTCGAAGATGCTGACCCGGCCGCAACCACGGTCGGAGGTAAACAGCAGGTCGCCGTCGGCCAACACACCCGCGACGCCCGGCAGGTCCGGGATCGCCCGGGAGTAGGTCCGCGTCGTGCAGTTGATCACGTCGACCCGGTCGGCGCCGGTGTGGGCGACGTACATCAGCCGCCGCCCGTCGTCCGCACAGTAGACGTCGGCGTGGTCGAAGCCAGGCGCGGCCCGGCGGCAATCGCGATGAAGCCGCATCGGACGAGCGTCACGCCGCGCCGTGCCCGGCCGCGACCTCGTTCCTGCACCACGCGTAGAGGGCGTCGTACACGGGCAGGCTCAGCTCGAGCTGGCGGTGGTCGTCGCCGAGCTCGAGGAGATAGAAGCCCTCGGCAACAGCGAGCAGGCCTCGCGACTGCGGCGTCGCGTCCCGATCGTCACCGATGTCTGCGCCGTGGACGATCCGTGCGAGCAGCTTCACCGCCGGATCCTCGATTGCGTGTTCCTCGACAAGGACCTCGAATGAGCAGAGACCGTCACGGTGTGTGTACGTCGCGCCCGGCGCGTCATAGGAATACGCACCCTCCCGCGCGGCGACGTCCAGCACGTCGGTAGCAGCGACGTAGACGAACTCAGCTTCCGGGTCGATGAACTTCTTGATCAACCAAGGGCAGGCGATCCGATCCGTCTTCGGCCGCTCGCGCGTGACCCATTTCACGACGGGCTCCTTCCAGTCGTATGTGTAGGTGTCGAATGGACAATCCGACGAGGTAGAGTCGCGCCGAGCATGGCAGACGTCGTCTCCACGAACCAGTTCAAGAACGGGATGCACATCGAGCTCGAGGGCTCGGTATGGCGTATCGTCGAGTTCCAGCACGTCAAACCCGGCAAAGGCGGCGCGTTCGTCCGCACCAAGCTGCGGAACCTCGACGCGGGCTCGGTCGTCGAGAAGACGCTCCGCGCAGGCGAGAAGTTCGCACGCGTCTTCACGGAGGTGAAGGGCATGCAGTACCTCTACGACGACGGCAGCCAGGCGGTGTTCATGGACGAGGAGACGTTCGAGCAGATCACGCTCCCGCACACGTTGGTCGAGGACGAGCTGCCGTACATGCGCCCGTCCGACTCGATCCACATCTTCTTCGTCGGCGGCAAGCCGTCCGGGATCCAGCTGCCTGCGTCCATCGAGCTCACCGTCACCGACACCGAGCCGGGCGTCAAAGGCGACACGGTGTCGAACGTTATGAAGGCGGCGACGCTCGAGACCGGGGCGGTCGTACAGGTTCCGTTGTTCGTGAACGTGGGCGAGCGGATCAAGGTCGATCCGCGCGAAGCCCGCTATATCTCGCGGGCGTAGTGTCGAGAACCCTGGCTGCGTAGAGTGCCGCGTAGAGTGAGGTCGCTGCCAGAGGAGTTCGAAGCTGATGCCTTAGAAGGGGCCGTCGAGGACGTCTGGGGTCTTGGCGTCGAGCGTGCCGAGTACGCTCCGGTGGGAGGAGGCAGTTACCACTGGATTGTCGACGTGCGCGATGAACGGCGAGTGTTCGTCACGGTCGACGATCTCGACCGGAAGCCTTGGCTCGGTGACACTCGCGATTCGGCGTACGACGGGTTGAGGTGCGCGTTCGATACGGCAATGGGCCTTCGCGAGGGTGGGCTCGGCTTCGTCGTGGCTCCGATCCCGACGAGGAGCGGCGAGTCGGTCACCCGAATCGGGCCGCGGTACAGCATCGCGTTGTTCCCGTTCCTCGATGGACGGACGGGCGAGTTCGGTAGCTATGAAGGCGCGGCGCCAATTGCCGTGCAAACGATGCTTGCGGAGCTCCACCAAGCGTTCGGGGCGACGACCCCGGCCCGCCGGTTCGATCTGGATCTGCCGGGTCGTGGGGATCTCGAGTCGGCGCTTGAGGATTTGGACGAAATGTGGCTCGATGGACCGTTCTCCGAGCCGGCTCGGCATGCATTCTCCAAAGGCGCCTCCGACGTGGTCGAGCTGCTGGCGCTGGTCGATCGTCTCTCAGCCGATCTGTCGACCGACAGTTGGGTCGTGACGCATGGTGAGCCGCATGCTGCCAACGTGATGCAGACCGATCACGGGTACGTCCTCCTCGACTGGGACACGGTGGCGGTGGCCCCGAGGGAACGAGACCTCTGGATGCTCGAGGGAGAAACCCAACAGCCGCTCTCGTACACCAAGGCGACGGGTTACTGCACCGATCGCACGGCCATTGACTTCTTCCGTCTCACGTGGGACCTCGCCGATCTCGCGGCCTTCACGCACGTGCTTCGATCGCCCCATCGTGAGACGGAGGACGCAGCGCGTGCCTACGACGGCTTGACGTACTGCCTCGCGGCACGAGAGCGCTGGACGGCCCAGCTTGGCTGACCTGCTCTAGCTCGTCGCCTTCGGCGGAAGTGCCTCCACCGTGCGTCGCGCGAGCCGTTAGCAGGACAGCTCCACACGGTGGCTTCGGCGTTGCCGCAGGCGATGAGCCGTTTTCGAACGCCGGCTTCTGTGAGCTTCGCCTGGCATTTGCAGGAGCGTAAAGAGGTGTCGCTGAACGCTCGCGTGGCGACCCCACTCGCTAAGGTGCCGAGCTGATGCCGCAGCTTGTGGACACGACCATCCGGCTGCTCTCGCAGGAGCCGCTCGCGGGCAAGGTGCCGACCGGCGAGGTGTTGCGAATCGCCTCGATTCTCGATCTTGCTGGGTTCGCGTGTCTCGAGGTTTCGGGCGGCGGCGTTTTCGATGCGGCCGTCCGCCGCGGTGTCGAGAGTCCGTGGGAGCGGATCCGCGCACTTGATGCCCGGACGACCACACCGCTCGGGATCGCGTTGCGCGGCCGCTTCCTCGTCGGCT
Organism: Gaiellales bacterium; assembly: GCA_038216845.1. Taxonomy (GTDB): domain Bacteria; phylum Actinomycetota; class Thermoleophilia; order Gaiellales; family Gaiellaceae; genus Gaiella. Next base: position 3,405 of record JBBQPW010000148.1, read on the forward strand.
CGAAGCCAGTCAGCGCGGATGTCGTACGCCGGTTCATCGCGTCCGCGTCCGCCAATGGCATCGATGTGTTTCGCCTGCACGACCCGCTGAACGACGTCTCGAACCTGCGCGAGGCGGGCGAGGCGATTGTCGAGGCCGGCGGCGCCTTCCACGCCGGTCTCGTCTACAGCCCGGGGCGGGACGGCAGCATCGAGGCGCTCGTCGAACAGTCGCGTGGTCTCGCCGAGCTCGGAGCGACGCGCGTCATCGTCAACGATCCCAGCGGCGCGCTCCCGCCGCACGTGACCGAGGAGCTCGTCGGCCGGCTGGCCGAGGCGAGCGGGCTGCCCGTGGGGCTCTCCGTGCAGGGTGCTGCGGGGACTGGGCTAGCGAACGCGCTCGTCGCCACGCGCCTCGGCGCCGACCTGGTGTCGACCGCCGTGTACCCGCTGGCGCTCGCGCTGTACCGCGTGTCCGGCGAGTCGCTCGCCGATGTCCTGCACGGACTCGGGCGCCCAACAGGGGTCGACGTGGCCCGCCTGTGGGAGGCATCCGACGTGATCGACGAGTACATCGGCGACCAGCCCGTTGCCCCGCTCGCTCCGAGAATCGCCGTGCGCGCCGCCGAATACGACCTGCCGGCGGGCCTCGTGGCCGCTCTCGATCTGCATCTGCGTGCCAACGGCGCCGGCGATCGGCTTCTCGACACGCTCGTCGAGGTCGGGCGCGTGCGCGAGGAAGCTGGGCTTCCGCCGCTCGCCGCCCCGATCGGTCAGATCCTCGCGTCGCAAGCCCTCCTCAACGTGCTCCACGCCCGTCGCTATGCCGAGGTCAGCCCGAAGTTCCGGCTGCTCGTCGAGGGGCGCTACGGTCGGACGCCTGAGCCGGTCTCAGCCGCCGTCGCGGAGGCGGTCGGGCTGGGGTCCGGTTCGCACGTGCTCGAAGAGGACCCGCCGAGCGTCGAGGACGTCGCGGAAGCAGCTGAGGGTCTCGCGACAAGCGAGGAGGAGCTGATCCTGCTCGCCATGTTCGGTGAGGAGGCGGAGGCACTGCTTCGGTCGGTTCGTGCACGGCACTCGGGTGAGACGTCGCTGCTTACCGGGGATGTCGAGGCGACACGTGGCGAGCGCATTCGCGAGCTCGTCAAGATCGTGCAGGAGACGGGCGTCGGTGAGATCGAGATCGAGGACGACGGCATGCGCGTGTCGGTGCGCCGTGCCGACGAGACACCGATCGCCGCCGTCGCCGTGCCCAGTTCCCAACCCGCAGCGGCGGGCGCTGATACCGCCGTGGCGAGCGGCCTCGTTGCCGTCGAATCACCGATGGTCGGCACCTTCTACCGAGCGCCTCAGCCCGGCGCCCCCGCGTTCGTCGAGGTAGGGGACAACATCTTGACGGGCCAGACGCTGTGCATTCTCGAGGCGATGAAGCTGATGAACGAGGTCAAGGCCGAGACGAGCGGGATCGTGCGGGCCGTGCACGTCGACAATGCGCAAGCCGTCGAGTTCGGACAGGTGCTCTTCGAGCTCGAGCCGGCGTCCTCGCCAATCGCGGTCTAGGGCTCCGCCGTGTTCGAGAGAGTGCTCGTGGCGAATCGGGGCGAGATCGCCGTACGGGTGATCCGGGCGTTGCACGAGCTCGATGTCGAGGCCGTAGCGGTGTACTCGACGGCCGACCGCGACGCGCTCCACGTTCGGCTGGCGGATCGAGCGGTGTGCATTGGCCCGCCGCCTGCCAGCGAGAGCTACCTCGTGATCTCGAACATCGTTGCCGCCGCCGAGACGACGGGCTGCGGCGCGATCCATCCGGGGTATGGCTTCCTCGCCGAGAACGACGAGCTCGTCGATGCGTGTGTCGACAACGACATCGTCTTCATCGGCCCGTCTGCCGACGTCATGCGGCGGCTCGGGGACAAGGCGCAGGCAAAGATTGAGATGCGCGCGGCCGGCGTCCCACTCGTCCCGGGTACAGAAGGTGCGGCGACACTCGCGGAGGCTCGGGTCGCGGCGGCGGAGCTCGGCTACCCGATTCTGCTGAAGGCGACCGCCGGCGGCGGTGGCAAGGGCATGCGCCTCGTCGCAGGGCCGGAAGAGATCGACGATGCGTACGCGGCCGCGAGCAACGAGGCCGACGCGGCCTTCGGCGACGGCTCGCTCTACGTCGAGCGCGCGGTGACGCCCGCCCGCCATGTCGAGATCCAGGTGTTGTGCGACACGCGCGGCAACGTGCTTACATTGGGCGAGCGCGAGTGCTCGATCCAGCGCCGCCACCAGAAGCTGATCGAGGAGTCGCCGTCGCCGGCGCTGACGTCCGAGACGCGCGAGGCGATGGAGGCGGCAGTTGAGCGTGCGTGCCGTGAGTTGCAATACGTCAACGCGGGCACGTTCGAGTTCCTGCTCGGGCCGGAAGGAGATCCGTACTTCATCGAGGTCAACTGTCGCTTGCAGGTCGAGCATCCGGTGACGGAACTCGTGACCGGCATCGACGTCGTTCGAGAGCAGATCCGGGTCGCCGACGGCGCAGATCTGTCCCACATCGGCCGTGCGGAGCGGAGTGGGCATGCGATCGAGGTTCGGATCAACGCGGAGGATCCCGCGCGCGGGTTCGCTCCTGCGCCCGGGGTCGTGACGCGGTTCCGTCCGCCGCTCGGGCCTGGCGTGCGGGTCGACACGGCGATGTTCGAAGGAGCGATGATTCCGCCGCACTACGACTCGTTGATCGCAAAGCTGATCGTCCAC
>JBBQPW010000149.1:0-6114 GCA_038216845.1 Gaiellales bacterium
GCGAGCCGGACGAGCTCGCTCATGCGCCGAAGCCGAAGTCGGCGCCCTGCAACCACTTGCCGTCAGCGTGCTCCACCAGAAGCGACGCGGCCGAAACGCGGAAACGCACCGGCAGCTGCGGGACGATCTCGCACTCAGCTGCGCGGACGATCTCTTCGACCGAGACGTCTCCGCTCGCCTCTCCAATGGTCAGATGGGGCACCGGCTCGGGGAACTCGGCGCCGTACGACGACTCGGGGAACCGCCGACACGTCGCGCGGATCAGCCCGGCGAACACCTCAGTCGGCGACGGCGCGAGCCAGACGTGCTCGGCGAATCGGCCGACCTCGGTGAGCTCGGCGTCGAACGGTGCGAACTGCCCGGTGTGCTCGCGCGCCGCCTCGATAGCTGCGCCGTCGAGTCGTTCCGCGGGAACGTACGGAACGAGCAGCGTGATGTGTGCGGGAATCCGAGCCGCACTCCGTGCAGCATACCGTTCGCGAAACGCCGAAACGACCGCTTTGGCCTCCGGCACGACTATCACGAGCACGGTCCGACATGCGCTCTCGACGGGCTGCACTGCGTCGGACGCGCTCAGCGGAACGCGCTCTTCAACCGCTCGAAGAAGCCGTCGTCGCGGCGGTAGGCGTCCTCGCCGAGCTTCTCCGCGAGCTGCTCGAGCAGCGCCCGCTGCGCGACGTCGAGTTTCCGCGGTACGCCGACCTCGACGTGCACACGTAGGTCGCCACGTCGACTGCTCTGCAGCGACGGCATCCCGCGCCCACGGACGACCTGAACCTCACCGGGCTGCACGCCCGCGGGCAATTCGAGCTCGAGGTCGCCTTCGGGGGTCGGCACTGCAACCGTGACGCCCAGCGCAGCGTCGACCATCGTCACGTGCGCGGCGGCGAGAAGATCGTCACCGTCACGCACGAGATGGTCGTGCGGCACGACCCGGACGTGGATGTATGCGTCGCCGCGGCGCGAGCCGGGCGGGCCGGAATGGCCCTCCCTCTGCGCGCGAATCTGCTGGCCGTCATGGATGCCCGCCGGAATATCGACGTCGAGCTCGTGCTCTTCGACCACCCGTCCCTCCCCGTCGCAGCGCTCGCACGGCGTGTCGACGATCCGGCCAGCGCCACCGCACTGCCGGCACGCCGACTGGCGGACGAACTGACCGAACACGCTCTGCGACACCTGCTGGACAACGCCTGCCCCGCCACACGTAGGGCACGTGGTCGGTGAAGTACCCGGTTCCGCACCGTTGCCGCCGCAGCGGTCGCATTCCCCGGCGACCCGCAACGGCACCTTCAGACTCACGCCGGTGTACGCGTCCGCGAGCGAGATCTCGACCTGAGCCGCAACATCGCCGCCTCTTGCCGAACGGCTTTGGCGCCCACCAAAGACGCCGTCGCCGAAAAAGGCCGAGAAGATGTCCGACAGGTTCCCTAGATCGACGTGGCCGGGTGTGAACCCGCCACGCTGGAGCCCCGCGTGGCCGTAGCGGTCGTAGAGGTCTCGCGTCTCCGGGTTCGAGAGAACCTCGTACGCCTCCGCGATCTCCTTGAAGCGATCGGCCGCGTCGGGCGCATCGGAGACATCCGGGTGCAGCTCGCGTGCGAGCTTGCGGAAAGCCCGCTTGATCTCCGTATCGCCGACGCCGCGCGCGACGCCGAGCAGCTCGTAGTAGTCGCGCTCCGCCGTGGCCATACGAGAAAGGGTACGGGCCCGAGGGGTCAGGCCTCCTCGTAGACGTCCTGCACGAGGCGCGAGAGCTCGAACGCCGCCGTACGGACCGAGCGTATCGCGGTCTCGTAGTCCATACGCAGCGGGCCGAGCAGGCCGACGGCGCCGAGCTGCCGATTCGCGAGGCCGTACGACGCGGCGACGTACGACACGTCATGCAACTCCGCGCCTTCGATCTCGGGCCCGACGCGGACAACGGGGCGGCGCGGGTCGAGCGCATCGGACAACAAGTCGAGGATGGACGCCCTCCGTTCAAGCAGATCGAGGAGCCGGTGACAGGCCTCGAGCTCATCCGCGCGGGCCTCGCCGAGCAAGCCCGCCGCGCCGCCGACGTACAACCGCGTCCCCGCCTCCTCCGGCATGTCGACGAACGCCGGCCTGAGAAGCTCGAGAAACGCGCGCTCCCGCTGAGTCAGTTGCGGATCCTCGAACTGGCGCCGGAGCAGGCTCGTTCCCAGGCTGACCCCCGCCACGCGCTCGTTGAGGTACTCGCGCGCCCAGCTCGCCAGCCCAGGGTCGACCGCCTCCTCGGTCTCGATCAGGCGCTTCGTCACGCTGCCGGTCGAAGTGATGAGGACGACTACCACGATGCGAGGCTGGAGGACGAGGACTTCGACGTGCCTGACGTTCGCCGCCTCGAGCGACGGGGCCGAGACGAGGGCAAGCAGACGAGTCGCCTGAGACAGCGTCTCGGTCGCGGACTGAAGTGCCGCGTCGAGCTCGTTCCGCATCGCGGTGAGGTCGACCGACATCCTTCCCGGCTTGCCGTCGATCGACTCGACGAGATCTTCCGTGTACACGCGGTAGCCGCTCTCTGTTGGGACGCGCCCCGCTGAGGTGTGCGGATGCGTGAGCAGCCCGAGTGTCTCGAGCTCCGCAAGCTCGACACGTACCGTCGACGCCGACGTCGTGAGGCGTGCCCGATCGACGAGCGCTTTCGAACCGACCGGCTGGCCGGTGACCACGAACTCCTCGACGACGCGCCGCAGGATCTCGCGCTTCCTCGGTGTCAATTCCATCCGAACGATGGTAGCCCTCGCGTTGCTCGGAGTCAGTCGCCGTCGCCGGCGAGGAGCTCCACCGTGACGCCGCCGCCGAGGAAGCGCCCGCGCCTCGTCAAGGCAAGCGAGCTCCCAACCTCGTGCCGGGCGGGCTCGATCAGGCCGCCACGCATGAGCCGCTCTACGGCCGCGCCGTCCAAGACACGGTCCAACGCCGAGTCGAGCGGTAGCGGCTCGTCGAGTCGCAGGCCGAGCATGAGCCTTTCGCGTGCACGGGTCGGGTCGTCGAGCGGCTCTATGTCGCGCGGCGGCTCGCGCGGGGGAGTGCCCTGTCCGTCGAGCGCCGTCTGATAGCCGCGTAGGCTCGGGAGGTTCCGCCACCGGACGCCGCCGACCGTCGACACCGCCCCGATCCCGATGCCGAGATAGTCGCTCGCCCGCCAGTAGCCCAGGTTATGGTGTGCGCGCAGATCTCGCCCGCCGGCATGGCCAGACGCGAGACAGAAGTTGGCCGTCTCGTACCAGCGGTAGCCGGTACCGGTCAGCGTCTCGACGACCTGCTCGAAGTATCCCTCCATCGCCTCCGCCTGGCGTTCGAGCTCGTCGCCGTGCGCATGCGTGAACCGCGTGCCCGGCTTGGCTTCGAGCTCGTAGTAGGAGAGATGCTCCGGCGCGAGTGCGAGCGCCTCGGCGAGATCCGCGGCGAGATCGGCGGTGCTCTGGCGAGGAATCCCGTAGAGCAGGTCGAGCGAAATGTTGTCAACTCCGACATCACGGAGAGTATGGAATGCGCGTCGGACGGCGTCCGGTCCGGCCCGCCGCTCGAGCACCTCGAGCAGCTGCGGCTGGAAACTCTGAGCGCCGAGCGAGACTCGCGTCACGCCGGCTTCGCGCAGGAGCAACGCCAAATCGGCAGTCACAGTCTCGGGGTTTGCCTCGACCGTCACCTCCCTTGCTGCCGGGAGCGCGTCGAGAAGACGCCGTAGCTCTCCCGGCTCTGTGAACGTCGGCGTCCCGCCCCCGATGAACACCGTGTCGAGCGGAGTTGTCAGCACGCCGCGCTCGAGCGCCAGCTCGGCGAGCAGCGCGTCGACGTACGAGTCGTGCTGCCCCTCGCGCCCGATGACGGTGACGAAATCGCAGTAGCCGCAGCGGTGGACGCAAAACGGAAGATGAACGTACAGGTGCCGGACGCCACTCACCGGTCAACGTCTCTGCCCGCGAGGAACTCGGCAACCGCCTTCTTCGGCGCCCGCTCGACCCACACATCCTCGACGAGCTCGCGAACGATCTGCTCGCCCGCACGAGGCAGTGCGGCGAGCACCATCGGCCACGCCTCGTAGTGAGGGGTGACGAAGAGAACGCCCGGGTGCGCCTCGATCAGGAAGGGACGCTCGTCGAGGTCGCAGCGAATCGCAAGGGTTTCGCGGTCTTCGCGGAGACGACACATGAACGCCTTCCGGACTCGGAGTGCCGGCGTCCCGTAGGCAGTGCCGACCTCGACACCGGGGAGCTCGAGCCCGATCCGAACGACGTCGTCCCAGTTCACGCGAATGCTCCATCGGGCTTCAAATCAACCCGGCTTGCCACCTCACGTCACTTCTTCCGCTCGGAATCGAGGTTGAGCACCGCGAGGAAGGCCTCCTGCGGCACGTCCACCCCGCCGACCTGCTTCATCCGTTTCTTGCCCTTCTTCTGCTTCTCGAGCAGCTTGCGCTTGCGCGAGATATCGCCGCCGTAGCACTTCGCCAGCACGTCTTTGCGGCGCGCCTTCACCGTCTCGCGGGCGATAACGCGCGAACCGATCGCCGCCTGGATCGGCACGTCGAACATCTGCCGCGGGATCTCCTCGCGCAGCTTCTCGACGAGCAGCCGGCCGCGGTCGTAGGCGAACTCGCGGTGGATGATCAGCGAGAGCGCGTCGACCGGCTCGCCGCCGACGAGCACGTCGACCCGCACGAGCTTTCCCGCCCGGAAGCCAGCGAGGTCGTAGTCGAAGCTCGCGTAGCCGCGCGTCCGCGACTTCAGCTGATCGTAGTAGTCGAGGACGACCTCGGCAAGCGGCAGCTCGTAGGTGAGATGGACGCGCTCCGGCGACAGGTATTCGAGGTGGTCGAAGGTGCCGCGACGTTCGTTGTTGAGCTCCATCACGGTGCCGACGTACTCTTTCGGGACGATGACCGACGCCTTGATGTACGGCTCCTCGACCTCCTCCAGCTCGATCGGCATCTCGGACGGGTTGTGCACCTCGAGCCAATCGCCGTTGCGCTCCAGCACCCGGTAGGCGACGTTCGGGGCGGTCACGATCAGGTCGAGGTCGAACTCGCGCTCGAGTCGCTCGCGCACGATTTCCATGTGGAGCAGCCCGAGGAAGCCGCAGCGGAAGCCGAAGCCGAGCGCGCGCGACGTTTCCGGCTCGTAGAACAGCGCCGCGTCGTTGAGCTTCAGTCGCTCGAGCGCGTCGCGCAGCTCGGGATAGTCGTCGGAATCGCTCGGGAACAGGCCGGCGAACACCATCGGCTTGACATCCTTGTACCCGGGCAGCGGGCCTGCGGGCGCCGCTCCTTTGCGCGTCGTCAGTGTGTCGCCGACCCGAAGCGCCGAGACGTCCTTGAGCCCCGTGATCACGTAGCCGACCTCGCCCGCCTCGAGCGTCTTCACAGGGACGCGCGAGGGCGACATGAACCCGAGCTCCTCGGCGTCGAACTGCGTGCCGAGCGCCATCGCGCGCAGCGGCGAGCCGGTCTCGAAACTACCGTCGACGACCCGGATGAACGCGATCACGCCCCGGTATTGGTCGTAGGACGAGTCGAAGATGAGCGCCCGGGCCGGCGCCGTGGCGTCGCCTTCCGGGGCGGGAATGCGCGCGACGATCGCGTCGAGCACCTGGTCGATGTTGAGGCCGGTCTTGGCAGACACGCGGATCACATCGTCGGGCGCGCCGCCGAGCAATGTCGTCATCTCGAGCGCGGCACCGTCCGGATCAGCCGATGGAAGATCGATCTTGTTCACAATCGGGACGATCTCGAGCGCGTTCTCGATCGCGAGGTAGGCATTCGCGAGCGTCTGCGCCTCGATCCCCTGCGCCGCGTCGACGACGAGCACGGCGCCCTCGCACGCCTGCAGCGAGCGAGAGACCTCGTAGGTGAAGTCGACGTGGCCGGGCGTGTCGATCAGGTTGAGCTGGTGGGCCCTCCACGCGACGCGCACCGCCTGGGCCTTGATCGTGATTCCGCGCTCGCGTTCGAGATCCATCGAGTCGAGCAGCTGCTCGCGCATGTCGCGGTCGGCGACGGTGTCGGTGAGCTGCAGAATCCGGTCGGCGAGCGTCGACTTCCCGTGGTCGATGTGGGCGATGATCGAGAAGTTGCGAATGCGGCTCTGGTCC
>JBBQPW010000150.1:0-6028 GCA_038216845.1 Gaiellales bacterium
CGAGATCGATCGCGGGGTCGCGAGGTCAGGCGGCGACGCGGACGTACAGGCCTTGCGCTGCCTTCTCGGCGATCGCCCGCTCGTTGCCGTCGATCACGATCTTGAGCTGGCCGGCCGCAGGTTGAGCGCCACGCATCTCGATACGCGTGCCGGGCACGAGGCCTTCGTCGTAGAACCAGTGCAAGAGATCGCCGTCGTGCTCCGCGAGCTTGACGACGACGGCCGCGTTCCCCGCCTGCAGCTGGTCGAGCGATACGAGCTCGCGGTTCTCCGCCTGCTCGACGGTCGGGTCGACGGGCCAGCCGTGCGGGCAGCGGTCAGGGTGGCCGAGCCGCTCGTCGATCCGCTCCACCATGTCGTCGCTGAACGTGTCACCGAGGACATCCGCGTGGATGTGCGATTCGGCGGCCGTGTACCCCATGAAATCGGTCAGGAAGCGCTCGATCAGCCGGTGCTTCCGCACCACACGCTGCGCCCGCTCGATGCCGGTGGGAGTCAGGATCGCCTCCTTTTGTTCGCCGCGTTCGACGAGCCCGTCCACCTCCAGCCGCTTCAACATCTCGCCGGCTGACGCGCGGGAGACGCCGAGCATCTCCGCGACGCGGGACGCTATGGCGTGTGAGCCGGTCGCGGGGCGGTACTCGCCGATCGGGAAGGCAAGGAAATAGATCGTTTCCAGGTACTCGTCGACGGAATGTCCCTGGTTCGGTGCCACGGATTTCACTATAGTTCCGCCGTCGTGTAAGGCGTGCCTTACACTCAAACGCAGGCGACTAGTTCACACCGAGCCCCTCATGTCAACGGCACACATAGTCCTTCTCGGCGCAATCGCGGGGTCGACGATCTTCCTCGGGCTGCCGATCGCGCGGATGCGGCGCCAGAACCTCGGTCTCAAGGCGCTCCTTGCGTCGACTGCAACGGGCATTCTGCTCTTCCTGCTCTGGGACGTTCTCTCGCACGGGGTCGAGCCCGTCGAGTCGACTCTCACCGCAGCGGCACTCGATCACACGGGCTCGTGGCTCCGCTTTGCTGCGCTGGCGGCGGTGTTCGCAGGCTGCTTCGTCATCGGCCTGATGACCCTCGTGTACTACGACCGCGTGATCTCGGCTCGCCGCCGGCGCAGCTTCCTCAGCGTCGGCGCGGCTGCAGCGGCCGATTTCGAGCCGGCGGTCACCCTTTCGAACGCGGAATCGCTGGCAGTGCTGATTGCGACCGGGATCGGGCTCCACAACTTCTCGGAAGGGCTCGCGATCGGGCAATCGGCAGCCGACGGCAAGCTCGCGCTCGCGTACGTCCTGATCATCGGCTTCGGGCTTCACAACGCCACCGAGGGGTTCGGGATCGTCGGGCCGCTCTCCGGAGGCGATGACCGGCCGAGCTGGGGATTCTTGGGTCTGCTCGGGTTGATCGCCGGCGCGCCGACGCTCGTCGGAACGCTCGTCGGCCAAGCCTGGGTGAGCGAGCCCGTCTCGATCGCGTTTCTCGCGCTCGCCGCCGGCTCAATCCTGTACGTCGTGATCGAGCTGCTCGGCGTGTGCCGCTCGTTCGGGAGCAAGAGGATGGTCGCGTGGGGGCTGACGCTCGGGCTGCTGCTCGGGTTCGCAACGGACTTCGTGCTCGTCGCCGCCGGCGCGTAACGGACCGGCCGCTACGCTCGACGGGTGCCGCTTGCGTCGGTCTATCCCCTGCTCTCGACCCGCTCGCTTGCGCGCCCATTCACGTACGAGGTCGAAGCAGACGTCGAAGTAGGAGCGATCGTCGCGATCCGGCTCGGGCGCCAGGCCGCCCGCGGCGTGGTGACGGAGATCGGCGTCGCGAAGCCTCCGGGCGTCACACCCGTGCCCGTCGGTCGAGTGCTGGCCACGATTCCGGCGGCGCTCGTCGAGCTCGCGCTATGGCTCGCCGACTACTACGGCTCGACGCCAGCGCGCGCACTCGAGCTCGTCGCACCGCGTGAGGCGAAGCGCCGGGCCGAGCGGCCGTCTCCCGCCGAGCGCGAATCGCTCCAGGGAGAGCCCGAACCCGACATGCTGACCGCGGAGCAGACGGACGCGGTCGCTCGGATCGACGCCCTACTCGATGCGGGCGGCGGGCACGTCCTGCTCGCCGGGCCGACCGGGAGCGGCAAGACCGAGGTCTACCTCCAGGCTGCGGCAGCAACACTGGAGCGCGGAAGGGGGGTGATCGTCCTCGTGCCGGAGATCGCCCTCGCGCCGCAGACCGTCGGCCGGTTCCGAGAGCGCTTCGGCGACACGGTCGCGATCGTCCACTCGGCTCTCGGCGGTGCGGAGCGACGGGACGAGCGGGCGCGCGTCGCGCGTGGGGAAGCGAGAATCGTCGTCGGCGCGAGGTCCGCTGTCTTCGCACCGATGCGCGACGTGGGCCTGGTCGTCATCGACGAGGAGCACGACTCCGCGTACAAGCAGGACGCCGATCCGCGTTACGACGCGCGCACGGTCGCCGCGAAGCGGGCGGCTCTCGAGGGCGCCGTCGCGGTGTACGGCAGTGCTACGCCGCGGCCGGAGAGCTGGGATCGGCTCGAACGGCTGCCATTGCGGGGGCGCATCGGTGCGCCGATGCCTCGCGTTCGGCTCGTCGATCTCCGACGTGAGGCCGGCTACCCGCTCTCGGCGCCGCTGTTGCGCGAGCTCGGAGATATCTCGGCGAACGGTGGCCGCGCGATCCTGCTGCTGAACCGCCGTGGCGTCGCTCCGGCGCTGCACTGTCGCGCATGCGGCGTCTCGCGGCGTTGCGGTGCGTGCGACGTGGCGCTCACGCTCCACGCCGATGGGCGCCTGCACTGCCACCACTGCGCCTATTCGGAGGGTGTCCCGGAGGCGTGCCCGGCGTGCGGGTCCGTCGAGCTTGCACGCGTCGGCGCGGGAACGCAGAAGCTCGAAACCGAGCTCGCCCGACATCTCCCGGAGCTCGAGCGAATCAGGCTCGATGCGGACACGACCTCGCGACCGGGTGAACTTCGCGACGCCCTCTCCCGTTTTGCGACAACCAATCGAGCGGTGCTCATCGGCACGCAGATGGTCGCGAAAGGGCACCACTTCCCAGGCGTCCGGCTCGCCGCCGTCGTCGATGCCGACACCGGCCTCTCGCTGCCCGACTTTCGCGCTGAGGAACGAACGTTCCAGCTCGTGACCCAGCTCGCCGGCCGGAGCGGGCGGGATGCGCCGGGCCTCGTTCTCGTGCAGACTTTCCAGCCGGACGCGACACCGCTCGCGTTCGCTGCCCGCCACGATGTCGCGGGTTTCCTCGCAGGTGAGCTCGAGCGCCGCGCGCTGCTCGGCTACCCGCCGTATCGCCACCTCGTCTCCATCCTCGTTTCCGGGCCGTTGCCGGGCGAGCCGGAGAGAGCGCTGAAGGAGATCCGCGCCCGCCTCGAGGGTCTCGGTGCCGACCTGCTGGGCCCTGCCCCGCTTCTGCGGCTTCGCGGGCGCCATCGCGCTCAGCTCGTCGCGAAGACCTCCGAGCCGCGCCGGATCGCGCGCGCCGCTGCCTCACTGCTCGAAGCCGCGACCCCCGCGCTTCGCCGTGACGGGTTGACCGCGGTCGTCGATGTCGACCCGCAGTCCCTCTGAACCAGGCGGCTAGACTCGCGGGCGTGTCCGACGACGATCATGACCTCGAGCAGGATGATGAGCCGGAGGACGAGGAGGCGGAGCGCGCAGCCGAGAGCGAGGTCCGCAAGCGCATCGCTCTCTCGCAGGTGCGGCAGTACGGCGATCTGGTTCTCCGCATGCGCGCCAACGAGGTCGTCGCGTTCGACGAGGAGCTCGCGCGACTCGTCGAGCGGCTGGCCGAGCTGATGCACGACGCGCACGGAGTCGGGCTCGCCGCGACGCAGGTCGGCGTCGTGCGTCGCCTGTTCGTGTTCGAGCACGACGGGAAAGATCTCGTGCTCGCGAACCCGATGATTACCCAGGTTGGTAAGGAGCTCGAGGTGGACGACGAAGGGTGCCTCTCGCTCGGTGTCGTGCGCGTGCCTGTCGAGCGTCCGACCGAAATCGTGATCGAGGGTAAGAACGCCGCAGGGGAGGACGTCAAGTACGAGCTCGACGGGATGTCGGCGCGTGTCGCCCAGCACGAGCTCGACCACCTCGACGGCGTGCTCATTGTCGACCGGACGGATCCCGTATCGCGCAAGGAGGCGCTCGCAAGGCTGCGGCCGCGGCTCCTTCTCGCCCCGCGGTAGCACTCGTGGCGCGCATTGCCGTCGCCGCGACGGCCCCGTTCGGCGCGGCTGTGCTCGAAGGGCTCGCCGCGCGGCACGAGATCACCGCGCTGCTCACACGTCGGGATGCGCCGCGCGGCCGTGGCCGTCAACTTGGCGCTCCGCCCGCGAAGGAAGCTGCTGCCCGCCTCGGCATCCCGGTTCTCCAGCCGGAGCGGCCGGTAGCGGGCCTCGACCTCGGGGCGCCGACCGTTGTCGTCTGCGCCTATGGCCTGCTGATCCCGGAGGAGCTGCTCGACGAGCGGCTCTGGTTGAACGTCCATCCGTCGCTGCTGCCGCGGTGGCGGGGTGCGGCGCCGGTGGAGCGCGCGATCCTCGCCGGGGATGCCGAGACCGGAGTCTCGATCCACCGAACCGTGAAGGAGTTGGATGCCGGGCCTGTAGCGGCCGCGCGGGCGTTCCCGATCGGGCCTGAGGACGATGCCGGATCGGTGTTTGCGCGTGCCGCGGAGGTCGCCGTCGAGTTGCTCGACGGGCTCCTCGGCGGTCCGATTGAGTTCGTTCCGCAATCGAACGACGGCGTGACGTACGCGGACAAGATCACCGCTGCCGACCGCGCACTCGGCCTCACTGCGCCGGTCGACGAACTCGTGCGCCGCGTGGGTGCCCTGTCGCCCCACATCGGCGCGCGCGCGGAGCTCGAAGGGCGGGCCGTGACCATCTGGCGTGCGCGCATGGGGGAGGACGGTGCGTTCGAGCCGGTCGATGTCCAACCCGACGGCGGCCGACGCATGACGTACGAGGCATGGCTCCGCGGCCTTCGCTAAGTGCTGCCAGCCCCGCGCGGCAGGCCGCGTTCGAGGTGCTGCGGCGCGTCTTCGAGGACGAGGCTTACACCGATCGAGCACTGCGCACGGCTGTGGCGGGCCTCGACCCTCGGGAGCATGCCCTCGCGCAGCGGCTCGCCTTCGGCGCCGTCCAGCGCGCACGGACGCTCGATCACCTGATCGAGACTCTCGGTCGGCGGCCGGTGCGGAAGCTCGATCCACCGGTCCGCGCCGCGCTGCGGCTCGGCGCGTATCAGCTCGCATTCCTCGACGGCGTCCCCCGCTACGCGGCGGTGAACGAGTCGGTCGAGCTCGTCCGCGGCGCTGGACTCGAGCGCGCTGTCCCGTTCACGAATGCAGTTCTCCGACGGCTCGCGGAAGGCGCACGATCCCTCGCCGAGGCGCTGCCTGAGGCGTCACCGACGGAAGCGGCGTTGCGTCATTCCTATCCGGACTGGATTGCGGAAACCTGGTGGCGCGATCTCGGGCCCGATGACACGCGGGCGCTGATGCGCGCCCAGAACGAGGCGCCGGAGACCGTCGTTCGCCTGATCCGGGGAGAGATCGACGGGATCGCCGATCCGGAGATCCCCGGAGCCTGGCGTGTGGAGCGCGTCGACGAAGTGGCGCTCGCGGAGGGCCGGATCTGGCCGCAGAGTCGCGCGTCGCAGCTCGTCGGTCTTGTCGTGTCGGCCCGCGAGGGGGAGCGTGTGCTCGACGTCTGCGCCGCACCGGGCGGGAAGGCGACCATGCTCGCCGGCGATGTCGCGGCGGTTGACGCCAACCCTGCGCGAGCACGAGAGCTGGAGGACAACGCGCGACGACTCGGCGCCACGAACGTCCGTGTCGTCTGCGCGGACGGGCGGGCGCTGCCGGCCGACCTGTTGGGTTTCGACCGTGCGCTTGTCGACGCGCCGTGCTCCGGTCTCGGTGTCCTAGCCGCCCGACCCGATCTGCGCTGGCGCTCGGAGTCGCGACCGGAGCTCCAGCTCGAGGTGCTGTGCGCCGCCGCGGCCCG
>JBBQPW010000151.1:0-6023 GCA_038216845.1 Gaiellales bacterium
CGTACGGCGACTGGCAACTCGTAGCGGACGCGATCGGCGAACGGCTGCTCGATCTCCGCGGGACGTATGCGGCTACGTTGCCCGAGGATATGGCCGACCGCTACCACGCCTCGTTCGACCGTGCCGCCGCCAAGCGCTTCCCCCGCTTCGTCGGGGTGCTCGAGCCGTGAGCGCGCTGATCGAGGACTACGGGCTCATCGGCGACCTCCGCACGGCCGCCCTCGTGAGCCGCTACGGCAGCATCGACTGGCTGTGTGTGCCGCGCTTCGACTCCGGGGCGTGTTTCGCCGCGCTCCTCGGAGACGCAGAGAACGGGAGCTGGACGCTGCGTCCCGCCGGGGACTTCCGCGCCGTTCGGAGACGCTACCGTCCGGACACGCTCATTCTGGAGACCGAGCTCGAGACCGCGTCCGGCATCGTCCGCCTGATCGACTTCATGCTCCCGGGGGCGCCGACGCCTCACGTCGTTCGCATCGTCGAGGGCGTCCGAGGGCGCGTCGAGATGACGATGGACCTCACGATCCGCTTCGACTACGGCTCGACCATCCCGTGGCTGACACGGGTCGACGGCGCCCGGCGCGCGATCGTCGGCCCGGACGGGATCATCATCCGGACGCCCGTGGAGCTCATGGGGCGCGACTTCCACACCCTTGCCGAGTTCGCGGTGGCGCCCAAGGACAGGGTGCCGTTCGTCCTCTCCTGGTTCGCGCCGCACGAGGAGCCGCCTGCTCAGCTCGACCCCGAAACTGCCCTTCGCGACACCGAACGCTACTGGCTCGACTGGGCGGCCGGATGCACGCATCACGGTCGGTGGCACGACGAGATCCATCGCTCGCTGCTCACCCTGAAGGCGCTCACGTACGCACCGACGGGAGGGATCGTGGCAGCACCGACGACCTCGCTCCCCGAAGCGATCGGCGGCGTCCGCAACTGGGACTACCGCTACTGCTGGCTGCGCGACGCGACGCTGACGCTGCTCGCCTTCCTCCGTGCCGGCTACGTCGACGAGGCACAGGCCTGGCGGGACTGGTTCCTGCGTGCGATCGCCGGCTCGCCCGAGGACCTCCAGATCATGTACGGCGTCGCCGGCGAGCGACGCCTGACCGAGGTCGAGCTGCCGTGGCTCGCGGGGTACGAGGGCTCAGGCCCTGTTCGCACGGGAAACGGCGCGTGCGGCCAGCTCCAGCTCGACGTCTACGGTGAAGTGATCGACGCCCTGTACCACGCCCGGCTCGGTGGTATTCCGGCCTCCTCGCACGCGTGGAGTCTCTCCCGTAAGCTGCTGGACTGGCTCGAGTCCGGGTGGCGCGAGCCCGACGAGGGCCTGTGGGAGGTGCGCGGGCCGCGCCGCCATTTCACGCACTCGAAGGTCATGGCCTGGGTTGCGTTCGACCGCGCGGTGAAGTCAGCCGAGGAGCTCGGTCGGCCCGGCCCGGTCGACCGTTGGCGGCGCATTCGCGCGGAGATCCATCGCGATGTCTGCACCGCGGGATTCGATACGACGCGCGGCACCTTCGTCCAGTCCTACGGCTCCGACCGGCTCGACGCGAGCCTGTTGCTGATTCCCCTCGTGGGCTTTCTGCCCGCGGCCGACAAGCGCGTGGGCGGCACGATCGAAGCGATCCGGCGCGAGCTGACGCGCGATGGCCTCGTGGAGCGCTACCGCGCCGACGAGGACAACGTCGACGTAGACGGGCTGCCGCCCGGTGAGGGGGTGTTCCTGCCGTGCTCGTTCTGGCTTGCCCAGGCGCTCGCAATGCGGGGGCGCAAGGAGGAAGCCCGCGAGCTGTTCGAGCGGCTGCTCGGCCTCCGCAACGATCTCGGCCTGATCTCGGAGGAGTACGACCCCGAGCGAAAACGCCTGGTCGGCAACTTCCCGCAGGCGTTCACACATCTCGCTCTTGTCGACGCGGCGCTCCAGCTTGCGGAAGGCGAAGCGCTGCGGTCGCCCTGATCAGGCACTGTCGACAGCGAACAGGCGCCACTCGCCGGGGAGGCCCTTCAACGCGTGCGCGCCGCGGTCGGCGAACTCGATCCCCGATCCGGCCACGAGGTCCTTGACTGTGTTCGAGACGAGTACCTCTCCCGCACCGGCTTCCGCGGCGACACGCGCGCCGATGCTGACGGCGATGCCGCCGACCTTGCGCTCGAACAACTCGCATTCACCGGTGTGCAGACCCGCGCGGATGTCGATCCCCAACTCGTGTACGCCATCGACGATGCTGCGCGCGCAGCGGATCGCTCTCGCCGGCCCGTCGAACCGGGCGAAGAAGCCGTCGCCTGCAGTGTCGAGCTCCTGACCGCGATAGTGAACGAGCTCGGCACGCACGAGCTCGTGGTGACGTGCCAATAGCTCGCCCCAGCGCCTGTCCCCGAGCTCCGCAGCCCGGGAGGTGGAGCCGACGATGTCGGTGAACAGAAGCGTTGCCAACACCCGGTCGTGATCGACATCGTCCCAGACCCGTGACTGCCTCGCTCGCTGAAGAAAGCGCTCCATCGCGCTGACGATCGCCTCGAAGTTCTCGAGTGTCGGGATGTGCCCACGCCCGGGGATCTCGACGAGCTGCGCGCCGGGGATTCGCTCGGCCATGTAACGACAGGCCGCGACGTTGAACGGGTCGTCCTCGGTGAGATTCACGATCAAGGTCGGAACGTGGATCGCCGGGAGGACGTGGCGCACGTCGAGGTGCTTGTTCATCTCGTTCAGTGCCGCGATGGCGCCTGGGCTCGCACTCTGTCGAAGCAGCTCACCGGTTGCCCGACGGCTTTCTTCGTCGCTGCCCGGAGCAAGTTGGGCGGAGAGCTCGGACACATGGTCGGCCGAACCCCAGCGCTCGGTCTCCCGACGAGCTTCCCGGTCGTAGACTTCCTCGCGCTCGCCGATCGGATAGTCGGGCGCCCAGAGAACCCGAGCGAAGCTCGCATACAGGATTAGCGCGGAGACGCGTTCGGGATATGTCGCGGCGAAGAGCAGGCTCATCGGCCCACCCTCGGAGACGCCGAGAATCGCCGCACGCGGCGACCCGGCGGCGTCCATGACCGCCCGCACATCGTCCATCCGCGTCTCGAGGCTCGGTGCTCCAGACACGCGATCCGACATGCCCGTACCGCGCTTGTCGAAGATGATCAGGCGCGAGAACGACGCGAGACGGTTCAGATACGCCGCCCGGTCGGGGATCTTCCACGCGAGCTCGACGTTCGATACGAAGCCGGGGACGAGGACGAGGTCGAACGGTCCGTCGCCCACAACTTGATAAGCAATGCTGACGTCGCCGCTGCGAGCGTAGAGGGTCTCCGGGTGGACCATGCCGAGCATTGTGCACGGGTTGCTCATCCGGCTGGTCAGCGGTGGCCGAAGTGGTGGGCGCGCGGGAGCGAGCCGGCGACATCGCCTTCCGCCACCCGTCGGGCAAGCGCGGACAGGCTCGCCAATGTCGAGACGAGGATGTTGCGGTTCTCCCCCACCCGCTCGAAGCGGCCATGAGCGAGCAGGAGCGGCTCGCCGCGCACGATTGCCCGGTGCCGCTCGTACACCTGCGACGGGACGATCAGATTCACCTGGCCGAGCTCGTCCTCGAGGAGCATGAAGACGATCCCTTTCGCCGTGGACGGGCGTTGGCGCGCGATGGCGAGGCCGGCATAGGCTACGTCGCTTCCGTGCGGCGAGTCGTGCAGCTTCTGGCTCGTGAGCGTGCCGGGTGGCAGGTGCGGGCGGAGCAGCTCGAGCGGATGGACGCCGACGGAGAGACCGGTCTGGCGGTAGTCGGCGAGCATCCGCTCCCAGCGGGTGAGATCGGGAAGGTTGGGCGTATCGGCGGTCGGGTCGAGCGGGAGCGTCAGCTGTTTCGCCTGCCCGCCGGTGCCGGGAACAGACTGCGGCCGGAAGACGAGACCGAGCTCCCAGAGCAGGTCGCGCCTCTTCGCGCCGAAGTCGTCGCAGGCGCCACCTTTGACGAGCGCCCTGAGCGCGTCGCGGGAGAGCAGCGCGCGGCGCGCAAGGTCGGCCACGTCGAGGAACGGCCCTCGCTCCTCCCGCTCTGCGACGAGCGCCTCCGCGTCGTCCTTCCCCACCGACGCCACGTACGCCAGCCCGACCCGCACGGCGTATCCGGTGTCAGGTCTTGCATCGTGCGCGTCGAGCGCACGAGGCAAGACCTGACCCCGCTTCAGCGAGCAGCGGGCCCCGCTCACGTTCACGTCCGGCGGCAGCACCTCCACCCTGCGGCGCTGCGCGTCGCGCACGAGGCTCGCCGGTGGGTAGAAGCCCATCGGCTGCGCGTTCAGGAGCGCGCAGAGAAACTCCGCCGGATAGTGGTGCCGCAGCCACGACGACTGGTAGGCGAGCAGCCCGAACGCGGCCGCGTGCGACTTCGGGAAGCCGAAGCCCGAGAAGCCGACGAGCTTGTCGTAGACGCGATTCGCCGTCTCGCCATCGACGTCTTTGCCCGCCGCACCCTCGACGAACTTCTCGCGAAACGACTCGAGCGCCTCGTGCGAGCGCTTCCGGCTCATAGCCCGACGCAACTCCTCGCCCTGCCCGATGGTGAACCCGGCAAGCGCGATCGCCACGTCGAGCACCTGATCCTGAAAGACGACGACGCCGTGTGTCGCGCGCAGCGGCTCGCGTAGCAGCTCGTGGTCGACCGGTGGCACGTACGACGGGTCCTCGCGCAACCGCCGCCGCGCCTCGATGTACGGATGAACCGCTTTCCCCTGGATCGGGCCGGGCCGCACAAGCGCTACCTGCACGGTGAGGTCATCGATCGTCTCCGGCTTCGTGCGCAGGAGGCTCTGCATCTGCGCCCGGCTCTCGATCTGGAACGCGCCGACGGTGTCGGCGGCCTGGATCTCGGCGAAGACGGCAGGGTCGTCGAGCGGGATCCGCGAGAGGTCGATCGGCGCGCCGTAGAGGAGCGCGATCTGCTCGACGCAGTCCTCGACCGCGGAGAGCATCCCCAGCCCGAGCAGGTCGATCTTGAGGAAACCCGCGTCGGAGCAGGAGTCCTTGTCCCACTGGCAGAGCTGTCGCCCGGCCATCGCCGCGGGCTGCACGGGCACGAGCTCGACGAGCGGCCTGGACGAGATCACCATCCCACCCGGGTGCTGCGAGATGTGCCTGGGCAACCCCGAGATCTCCCCGGTCAGTACCTGGAACGCACGCCAGCGACGGGAAAGCAGCTTCCGATCCGCATCCGGAAGCGCCGCCACCTCGTCCGCCACGCGGGCGGCGTTCCAACCGTCGGTCAGCCGGGCGAGCCGCTCGAGCTCCGCGTACGGGAGCCCGAGCGCCTTGCCCACGTCGCGGATCGCGCCGCGCGAGCGGTACGTCGAGAAGGTCGCAACAAGCGCCGCATGCTCCCGCCCGTACCGCTCCGTCACCGCGACGATCAGCTTCTCGCGAATGTCGCGCGGGAAGTCGAGGTCGATGTCGGGCACCGAGGTCAGTTCCCGGTTGATAAAGCGGCCGAGCGAGAGGTCGTTCTCCACCGGATCGACGTGCGAGAGCCCGGTGAGGTAGCAGACGAGCGATCCGACCGAGCTGCCTCGTCCACGGCCCGGCGGCAGGAAGCGACGAGGCGAGTCACGCCCGCGCACGTCGAGCGCCACCTCCCGCGCGAGCTCGAGCACCTCCCAGTGGAGGAGAAAAAAGCCGGCGAGACCAAGCTCGTCGATCAGGTTCAGCTCCTCGTCGAGCCGCGCGCGTGCCCTTGCTTGTGACGGATCGTCACAAGCGCCGTATCGTTCTGCGAAGGCGTGCGCACAGACTTTGGTCAGCTGCTTGATGGCCGGATCGGGCCCGTCCGAGAAGTCGGGGTAGCGGTAGCCGAGCTCCTCGGTGAGATCGAACTCGAGCCGCTCGGCGATGGCGCTCGTCCGCTCGGCAGCAGCCCGGTCGATGCCGGCAAAACGCTCGACCATCTCCTCGGGTGGCCGCATGACGCTCTCCCGGTTGCCGCGCCGCTCCTGCTCGCAACCGTCGAGAGAGGTGCGACTGCGAATTGCGACGAGAACGTCCTGAAGCA
>JBBQPW010000152.1:0-6017 GCA_038216845.1 Gaiellales bacterium
CAGCGTCGCGAGGTCTGCCGGCTCGCCGACCGCGACGAGCTTCGTGGGTGGCTTGTTCAGCCAGCCGAGCAGGTCGCCGACCTCGTGCACGGGAAGGTGCTGGAACGTCGCGTACGCCTCGGAGTACGGCGTGTGCCGCGAAACGACGAGCTCGTCGTCGACGTAGCAGTTGGGCGGAAAGCCAGCGCCTTCGAGGAGCCCGATGGCCTCGCGGCCCACTTCGAGCGGGATCGGCTCGTGGAGGAGGAACCTGCCGCTGTCGGGGTCGACGACCGCTGCGCCCTGATAGCAAATGACGGGATCGGTGACCCCGGCCTGCTCGACGTACGGTCGCACGGAGCGGAACATCCGGCCGGTGGCGATGATCACGCGGATTCCAGCGGCGCGCACGGCGGCGATTGCGGCGAGCGTCCGTGGTGAGATCGGCGCGCCACCCTCGATGAGCGTGCCGTCGAGGTCGCACGCGAATGCCTCGACTTCGCGCGGAAAGTGGGGTGGAAGAACTCGAGTCAGAGTGACGCTTCGTCGTCGGGCCGGGATGGGTGCGTGCGAAGCAAAGACGCAGAGAGCCTCGATACCAGAAGGTATCGGGGCGACTGAGGGCGCAGCAGCGTGCGTGCACAGCCCGGCCCGGCGGCACAAGGCTTCATTCTGACTCGAGTTCTACGCCGATTAGTGACCGGCGACAGTCGACACGTACTGCGCGACATCGGCGATCTGCTGATCTTCGAGCTGGCCGCCCTTCGCCTTCGAGAACGCCGGCATCACGCCTTTGCCGAGCGACGCGCGGGTCACCACGAGCTCGAACGTGGGCTTTGCGTTGTCGAGGTTTGGCCCGACATTCCCGGTCGCCGCGGCGTCTTTCAGCGTATGGCAGCCGGCGCAGCCGGCCGATGCGAACACCTGCTTGCCCGCGGCTGCATCACCTTTCAACTTCAGGGCAGGAAGGCTGGCGTCCGGTGTTGGGGTCGTCGCCACTGTTCCGACGACCGTGTCTGGAGTGGCGCCGACCGTCTTGCCTCCGCCGCACCCTGCTGCGACCGCCAGCAGTGCTGCGAGAAATCCGGCGGCTACGGTCGGGCGTCGCATCCGGCGCAGTCTAACCAGCCGCCGTGGACGGAGTGCGCCCTATAGGGTGCGGCCGTGCTGATCGAGCGGGCGATGCATGACGTGTGGCTGTCGAACACCTATCTGGTAGCCGACGAGCCGGGTGGAACGGCGGTCTTCGTAGACAGCGGCGGGCCGATCGAGTCTCTCCTCGAGGTCGTCGCGCGCGAGCGACTCACGGTCACTCACATCGTCCGGACGCATGGCCACACCGATCACGTGGTCTTCGAGGACGAGCTGCGCGACCAGTTCGGCGCCGAGGTCGTGACGGGGTCGATCCGTACCGGAGGGCTGGATATCCGGGCGCTGCCAACGCCGGGTCATTCCGACGACGGCGTCTCGTTCGTCGTCAACGACGAGGTCTGCTTCACCGGCGACACACTGTTTCGAGATGCCGTCGGTGGCGGTGACCCGGCCCGCGTGCGCACGTCCGTCATGGACACGCTGATGATGCTTCCGCATGAGGTGCGCGTCTTGCCGGGACACACCGACGAGACGACGCTCGGCCGTGAGTGGGAGCACAACCCGTTCGTGCTTGCTTGGCGAGGTGCTGCGCCCGAAGGGACTGAGCCGGTGCACGTCGCGGGCGAGCCGGCGACGCTCATCGTCTGGTCGCCCGATTACGACGGCAACGGCAAGGCGTGGGTGCGGTTCGCGGACGGTCGCGACGCGATCGTCGGCGGCTCGCGCATCGAACGCAGCTGAGTATTCGTCGCGGCGGCGTCCAGTTCGGCCCCGTCCCGTCTCTGACACCGGCCATGTCCAGTCTGGCCAAGTCCCGTCTCTGACACCGGCCATGTCCGAAACGGACAGTACGGTCCTCGGCCGTGCGCGTCATCGTTGCCCGTTGCGAGGTCGTCTACAGTGGCCGCCTCAACGCTCTGCTGCCTGAGGCGACTCGGCTGCTGCTCGTCAAGTCGGACGGCTCCGTGCTCGTGCATTCGGACGCCGGCGGCTATAAACCGCAGAACTGGATGACGCCGCCGACCGTGATCGAGGAGACGGGCGATCCGGTCGAGCGGATAGTTGTCCGCAAGAGGGCAGGAAAGACAGAGGACCGGCTCGACATCCGGATGGTCGAGGTTCTCAGCGATGTCACCCACGACATGGGTAACGGCGCGGCGCTCGAGAAGGACGGCGTCGAGCGCGACCTGCAGGAGGCGCTCGCGGCGAGCCCGCACGCGCTCGGTGAGGAGCTACGACTCGTACGTCGCGAATGGCCGACCGACATCGGCCCGGTCGACTTGATGTGCCGCGACTCCGACGACGGATGGGTGGCGGTCGAGATCAAGCGCGTCGGGACGATCGACGCGATCGAGCAGCTGACGCGGTACCTCGAACGTATTCGTCGCGACGCCTCCATGAACAGCTGCCGCGGCATGATCGCCGCGGAGCGGATCGCGCCGCAGGCGGTGGTCCTGGCCGGTTCGCGGGGCATCGCGTGCGTCGAGGTCGACCTGGCGGTCTTGCGCGGCGAGCGGGAGCCCGAGTTGACGCTGTTCGCCTGACGAGACACGCCCCGTGTGGACACTTGCTTGACTCCGTGCGTACACTCATGCTGTGCGCATGGAAGTCGGTGTCCGCGAGCTGCGCGAGAATCTCGCCGAGTGGCTCGCCCGCGCCGCGGCCGGCGACGAGATCGTGGTCACCGAGCGCGGCACCCCGCGCGTTCGCATGACCGCCGCGACGGCGGAGAGCGTTCTCGACCAGTTGATTCGTGAGGGGCGGGCGACGCCGCCCACACGACCTCGGCGTCCTCTGCCCGCGGCGATCGAAGTGGAAGGCAATCCGGTTACCGACGAGCTGCTGCGGCAGCGCCGGAGCCGGGACTACTGACCCTCTATTTCGAGTCGTCGGCGTTCGTGAAGCTGTTCCTCCGCGAGGACGGCTCGGATCTCGCGCGATCGCTGTGGAAATCGAACGCAGCCGTGGCGACGTCGTGGCTCACTTTTGCCGAGGCGAGCGCTGCCATCGCCGCCGCGAAGCGATCACGCCGGTTGACGAGGGTCGCGTCGACCTCCGCGACGCGAGCCCTCGAGAAGGAATGGGAGTCGATCACGCCGCTCCTTGTCGACGGCAAGGTGTCTCGTCAGGCCGGAGTGGTCGCGGTCAGACGACGCCTCCGTTCGCTCGATGCTGTCCATCTCGCCACGGCAATGCCGTTGCTGGCGGGACCGACGATCTTCGTGACCTTCGACGGACACCTGGCCCGAGCTGCTCGCGCCGAGGGCTTTGCCGTCGCCGGCGCCGTCTGAGCTACGGGATGACGGCGGCCTTCAAGTAGTCGGCCGGCGGGTCGGCGAGCAGCCCGGCGATGCCGTCGAGCCCAACACGGTGCGTGATGAGACGCTCGAACGGGAGCGCGCCGCTCGCGAGGAAGGCGAGTGCAGCGCGGACATGTCTCGGCGTGTGGTGGAAGGCGCCGCGCAGCGTGACCTCGTCGTAGTGGATCCGGAAGGCTTCGACCGGGACGCGGGCCGCGGCAGGCAGCCCTCCGAAAGCCACGACCGTGCCGCCCGGGCGCACCACGTCGAGCGCCTCGAGCCACGCCTCCTCGGTTCCAGCCGCCTCGATCACGACATCCGCCCCTCGACCATCGCCGATCTCGGCACCGAACAAGGGTGCGAGAGCGCGTCGCTCGGGCCGACCGCCGACTCCGATCGGCTTCCCTCCGACGTCGGCGATGCACGCGCAGAGCATCAGCCCGATCGGCCCGAGCCCGAGAACGGCGACCACGTCGCCCGCCGCGATCTCCGCTCGCTCGACGCCGTGGAGACAGCACGCGAGCGGCTCGATGAGGGCGGCGACCGCGCTTGGCATCGTCGGTGGCACGCGGAGGAGGTTCGCCTGCGCGATCCTCGCCGGCACGAGGATGTACTCGGCATAGGCGCCGTTGAGCAGCGGCAGGAGGTTCTCGCACAGCGTCTCCTGCCCGCGCACGCACGGCGCGCAGGTTCCGCAGGGTGCAGAGTTGGCCGCCACGACCCGCTGTCCGGTTGCCACATCGACGCCGCAGAACTCGTGTCCAAAGGGGCTCGGCGGCGGTCCGAGCAGTACCGGATGCCCGCGGGCGAATGCCTTGGCGTCGGTGCCGTCCGTGAGCGCCACCTCGATCTCGACAAGGACGTCTTCGGGCTCGCGCGGCTCGGGTCGCGGCACATCTTCCAGCCGCACGTCGCCCGGCCCGTGGAAGACGAGCGCCTTCACGGGACGAAGACGACCTTGAGCGCTTCGCCGCGCCGCTGGAGATCCAGGCCTTCCGCAAACCGCTCGAGCGGGAGCACGGTCGGGCGCGGAAGATCGAGGGAGGGCAACATCGCGATCGCCGCCTCCATGTGGCGCGGGGTGGAGGAGCGAGAGCCGACGACGGTCAGCTCGCGTCGATAGATGCGCTCGGCGGGGATCGTCCATGGATCGGCGAAGCAGAGGAGAGTGCCACCGGGCTCGAGCGCTTCGAGTGCCGCGTCTGCGCCGCCGGGAGCGCAGAGGACGGCCGCGCCGACCCGCCCGTCGGGCCTACGTCCTTCACGGCGAGGGTCGCGATCGACGGCGAACACCTCGTCGCCGCGCCACTCGAGCACAGCAGCGAAGAGCCTGCCGATGAACCCCTGCCCGACGACGAGCACGCGTCCCGCGGGCACACGTTCTGCTCCACGCAGGACACAGGCGAGCGGCTCGACGGCGATCGCGCGCGTGTTATCGAGTGAGTCGGGAAGCTCGACCCAGGCGGTGGCCCGCACGCGCTCTGCGAAGCCGCCGGGGACGATCGTCGCCTCCGCGAATTGCGCGCAGGTTGTCTCGTGGCCGGCGAGGCAGCGCGAGCACGAGCCGCACGGAGCGTGATGCACGAGCGCGACGCGCTGGCCGCCCGCCGTCTCGGCGACCACCTCGTGCCCCAGCACGCGGCCGGCGAACGAGGGCAGGAGCTTCTCGATGTCGGAACCGCAGAGCCCGCAGGCGATTACTCGCACGAGCTCGCCCGGTCCGGCGGGCTCGGGGATGTCGGCCAACTCGGGCTCGCCCTTTCTCCCTACGAGGACGGCCCGCACGGGCATATCGTAGGCCCGACCACAAGGAGGCATGGACATGGCGGTACAGCTCCACCGGTGCAAGAACATCTGGGTGAAGATCGATGGGCACCCGTGCTGGAAGGTGCAGAAGGCCCTGGATGAGCAGGGTGTCGAATACGAGGTCGTCAAGGGGCCGGTCAGGCGTGCCAAGCGGGACGCGCTCGAACAGCTCTCGGGCCAGCGTCTCTACCCGGTGATTGAGCTAGAGGACGGTACGGTCTATCGCGAGGAGTCGAAGGAGATGGCCGCCCGCATCCGCGCCGGCAAGCTCGGCGGGAGCGAGGCTGGTTAGCGTCTGCGGTCGCTACACTTCGCGCGCTCGGGGCCATAGCTCAGCTGGGAGAGCGCCTGGATCGCACCCAGGAGGTCGGCGGTTCGAGCCCGCCTGGCTCCACTCTGAGAGAACTAAAGTTGGACGTGCGAACCCCCGAGCTCTGTCTCGGCGATCTCAGCAATCCTCATCATGCCGAGTGGTCGGGCGCACTCATCGCGCGAACAGTAGGCTCGCGTCGCTTTCGATCGAGCGCGAAAGGAGACGCCGAATAGGACATGTCGCGCTGACCGTGAACGGCGAGCGGCTCGACCTCGAGCCTCGCGAATTGCTCGTCTACGTGCTTCGGGGCTGCCTACTGACACCGGCCCTCAGACTGCGTACCGAGCCGCTCGCTCGCGGAGGACCGTTTGCTGAGGTATGGCGGACGCCGGCAACAGCGCGGGGCGCCCTGTGAAGACCTTCGACGTTGCGTCGTACGTCCGCGACCTCGCCCTCTATGACGTGCACGAGCATCACATGCCCGAGACGCTGTTCGACCGCGACGTGGGGCTGTTGAAGCTCCTGGA
>JBBQPW010000153.1:0-6008 GCA_038216845.1 Gaiellales bacterium
GCCTTGCGGCTTGGCGACCCGATCACGAATCCCTTCGGCTACCCGGTGTTCGTCAAGCCGGCGCGACTCGGCTCCTCGGTCGGGATCTCGAAGGTGCGCGAGGAACGCGAGCTCAGGCCCGCAGTCGCGTTGGCCCGCCGCCACGACGAGAAGGTGCTCGTCGAGGAGTTCGTCCCCGGGATGGAGATCGAGGTCGCGGTGCTCGGCAACCTGACGTCGCCCGTCGCATCGCTGCCGGGACAGGTCGTCTCGCATTTCGCCGACTGGTACGACACCGCGTCCAAGTACGACGACGGTGGCTCCGACCTGGTCATCCCACCGCCCGGATTGTCGGACGAACGCATCGAGCGCGCGCAACAGCTCGCTGTCCAGGCCTTCGTCGCGACCGAGTGCGAAGGCATGGCGCGCGCCGACTTCTTCGTCCGCAACACTGACGGCGAGATCGTGCTGAACGAGCTGAACACCATCCCCGGCTTCACGGCGACGAGCTTCTACACGCGCCTGTTCGAGGCGTCGGGCTTCACGTACGGTGCGCTCGTGGATCGCCTGATCGAGCTCGCGCTGGAACGCCACGAACGACGCGCCGGGCTGGAGTTTTGATGGCAATGACCCGAGTCTGCATCGCAGGAATCACCGGCTGGACAGGGGCACCGATCGCCGCGGCCATCGCCCTGTCCGACGACCTCGAGCTCGTCTCCGGTGTCTCCCGGTCGGCCGTAGGCGACCCGCTGAGCCGAGTCACGGACGGTAGGGACGGCGTCATCCACGGCTCCGTCCCGGCAGCGCTCGACGCGGTTCCGGCGGACGTCCTTATCGACTTCACGAACGCCGAAGTGGTGAGGGCGAACGTCCTTGCGGCGATCGAGCGGCGGGTCGCCGTGGTCGTGGGCTCCAGCGGCCTCACCGCCGACGACTACGACGAGATCGACGGCCGTGCGCGGGAAGCAGGCGTAGGCGTGATCGCAGCCGGGAACTTCTCCCTCCTCGCGGCGCTGCTGCTGCGCTCCGCTGGCGAGATCGCCCGCCACGTTCCGGCGTGGGAGATCATCGACTACGGCAGCGCGGGCAAGCCAGACGTGCCAAGCGGCACTTCGCGCGAGCTGGCCGAACGCCTTGGGGAAATCCGCGAGCCGGAGCTCGGGAGGCCTCTGCAGGAGATCCACGGTCCCGTCGAAGCTCGCGGCGCGACCGTCGCCGGAACGCAGATCCACTCGGTCCGGCTCCCGAGCTTCGTCGTCTCGACCGAGATCGTCTTCGCGGCCCCCGGCGAACGGCTCGTCCTGAAGCATGACCCCGGCGAGACTGCCGCACCGTACGTCGCCGGCACGCTGCTAGCGGCTCGGGCGGTAGCGGGTCGAGTAGGCCTCACACGCGGCCTCGACAGCCTCCTGGGCTGATCGGCTGCTGCGGAACGACTACGGTGCCGGCGTGGCCTTTCGCACGATCCATCCGAGGTGGACGACGAGACAAGACAGCGACATACGTGCGTAATCTCGCTCTGGTCGCGGCGGCCGTGATCAGTGCCGCCCTCATGTCCACGACCGCTTCGCCTGCACCCGTGGCCACGCCGATCGTGCCCGCTGGTGTCCAGCAGATCATCAGGAAGCGCGTCGATCCAGTCCTTGCCTACATTCCTACGTATCTCCCCGCTGGGTACAACTTCGACCAATGGGGCTATTCCCAAACAAGCATTGGTTTCACTTTCACCCGACGCCGGGGCCGGTTTCCCGAGGTGGGTTTCGGCGTGAGCCGGGATCCGTGCCCTCTGTCACGGCGACGAGGATCATCCGCTCCGGCGGTATGAAGGTTTACTGGTCGACGACGTACGAAGATGCCGAAGCGTGGAGCTGCGTGAAGCGTGGCAACGTCCGGCTTCTGTTCCTGGTCAATGGACCTGGGGACGGCCTCAAGACAGCTCCGAAGGCGGAGGCTCTCGCTCGGATGATCGTGTCCGCGAAACGGATTAGCTGAGACCGCTATGGCTCCTCTCCTCAGCTGGCAGTGCTGGGTACTAGGGTGGGCATCGTGGCCTTTCACGTGATCCGTCCCGACGAGCTCGAGTGGACGACGCGCCCTCACGAGCCTGACGAGCCCGCCCGGCATGTCGCCGAGCTGAGCGATCGCGCCGGT
Source organism: Gaiellales bacterium (assembly GCA_038216845.1). Taxonomy (GTDB): domain Bacteria; phylum Actinomycetota; class Thermoleophilia; order Gaiellales; family Gaiellaceae; genus Gaiella. Next base: position 2,131 of record JBBQPW010000153.1, read on the forward strand.
TTCGCGCACACCCGTGCGAACGTCTGGCGCTACGAGCCGGGTGCCAAGGGCCGCCGCCACGTGCACGAGCTCCAGGAGGAGACGTTCGTCGTTCTCGCCGGGACGCTCACGATGTACCTCGGCGAACCGCCGGAGCGACACGACGTGCCCACCGGCGGGCTAATCCATGTCGGGGCCGGCACGCCTCTCCAGACGGCGAACCACAGCACCGAGGATCTCGTGGTCTACGCCTACGGGACGCCGCCCGACCACGGCGCCGAACTGCTCGAATCAGCCCTGTAGGACGGCTGCCAGGGCATCGTCCCACACAGCGAGCGCCTCTGCGAGCTCGGCGTCCGAGATGGTGAGCGGGCAGAGCACGCGGATGCAGTTCCCCTCCACACCCGCCTTGAGGAGGATCAAGCCGCGTTGGAGAGCAGCGGCGATCACGGCCTCAGCCAGGTCGGGCGCGGGCTCCTTGCCCATCGGATTGCGGACGAGCTCGATCGCGAGCATGGCGCCCAGGCCGCGGACATCGCCAATCTCCGAGTGCCGGGTCTGCCACTCCTGCATCTGCGCACGAATCTTGTCACCAAGCGCCTGCGCCTGAGCGACGATGTCTTCATCGGCGAAGACATCGAGAACGGCAAGGGCGGTCGCTAGCGCGACAGGGTTGCCGACATACGTGCCGCCGACCGCGCCGAGATGCGCGTGATCCATGATCTCGGCCTTCCCGATCACGCCCGAGAGCGGGAACCCGGCCGCGATCGACTTGGCAACGACGATTAGGTCAGCTTCGACGTCGTAGTGATCGAGCGCGAACATCCGACCGGTGCGGCCGAAGCCCGTCTGCACCTCGTCCGCGACGAGCACGATCCCGTGCCGGTCGCAGAGCTCGCGCAGACCGACGACGAACTCCTGCGGCGCCGGCAGGAAGCCGCCCTCGCCCTGCTCCGGCTCGAACACGATCGCAGCAACCTTCTCTGCCGCGACGCCGTCCACCAACATGGCTTCGAGCCGAGCGAGCGCCTCGGCGGCATTCGGCCCGCGGTAGGTGTTCGGGTATGGCGCGCGGTAGACCTCGGGCGCGAACGGGCCGAGACCGAGCTTGTACGGGCGTTCCTTCGCAGTCATCGTCATCGCGAGCAGCGTGCGCCCGTGGAAAGCACCGTCGAAGGCGATGACCGCCGGCCGACCCGTGTACAGCCGGGCGAACTTGACCGCGTTCTCGACCGCTTCGGCGCCGGAGTTGAAGAAGGCCGCTCGCGTCGGGCCGGCGAACGGTGCGAGCGCGCCGAGTCGCTCCGCGAGCTCGATGTAGCCCTCGTACGGAACGACGGTGAAGTCCGTGTGGATGAACTTCGCCACCTGCTCCTGCGCGGCCTCGACAATACGAGGGTGACCGTAACCGACGTTCTGCACGCCGACACCGCCGGCAAAGTCGATGAATCGGTTCCCGTCGACGTCGGTGATCGTCGCCCCTTCCGCGTAGGCGGCAAAGATCGGGAGATGGACCTGCAACGCGCGCGCGACAGACGCCTCCTCACGCGCGGCGATCTCCTGCGAGCGTGGGCCTGGGATCTCGGTGCGCAGCTCGATGACACGCGTTACGGCCACAGCCGGGCAGCGTAGCGGTCGGCTACGGTGGGCTGCGTGGACGAGCGTGACCTCGATCCCGACCCGCTCATTGCCTTCGCAGCGTGGTTTGGCGAGGCCGTGGCGGCCGAGATCGCCCAGCCCGAGGCGATGGCTCTCGCGACCTCGACGCGGGACGGACTGCCGGCCGTGCGGATGGTGCTCCTCAAGGGTCACGACGAGCGCGGTTTCACGTTCTTCACGAACCACGAGAGTCGCAAGGGAACCGAGATCGCGGCGAACCCGCACGCTGCGCTTGTCCTCCACTGGCAGCCGTTGAACCGCCAGGTACGAATCGAGGGGACGGTCGAGCAGATCGAGGCCGCCGAGTCGGAGGCGTACTTCGCGACGCGCCAACCCGGTAGCCAGATTGCGGCGTGGGCCTCGCCGCAGTCCAAGCCGATCAGCGGCCGGGAGGAGCTCGACGCGCTATATGCGGCAGTCGAAGCTCGCTATGCCGGCGGAGACATCCCCCTACCGCCTTACTGGGGCGGCTACTGCGTGGTACCCGCAGCGATCGAGTTCTGGCAAGGCCGCGAGAACCGCTTCCACGACCGCATCCGTTACGAGAGAATCGCAGACGAGTGGACACGAACACGACTTGCACCCTAGGAGGCGGCGCGATGGAGCGCAGAGCCACAGCTACGGCGGGCGGGGCCCCTATGACGCTTCGAGATAGAAGGTGTAGGTGCGTTTCAGGCCGAGGTGAGCCACAAGCGCCGCTCCTCGCTCAGGCCACAACGATGGCTCTCGCGCGTCAACGCGCGAGGTAGCCGCCGTCGACGACGAGCGTCGCCCCGGTGACGAACGAGGCATCGTCGGAGGCGAGGAATGCAATTGCGGCGGCGATCTCCTCCGGGCGGCCGACGCGACCGAGCGGCGTTCCGACCGAGCCGGCGTTCTCCCAGATCGCGTTCTCGTCTTCCTCGGACAGGTCCGGCATGAAATGACGTACCTGCTTCGTTCGGGTAGCGCCGGGCGCGACGGCGTTGACGCGGATTCCCTGCTTCGCGTAGCGGGTTGCGAGGGACGTCGAGAGCTGCCGCGCCGCGGCCTTCGTGACTGCGTACGCGAAGAAGCTTGGTCCGCTGTCGGCAGTCTCCTGGCCGATGAACGCACTGATCGAGGCGAGATTGACGATCGAGCCGCCGCCCTGCGCGAGCATCGTCGGGATGACGTGCTTGCAGCAGAGGAACATGCTGCGGACGTTCGTCGCCATCAGGCGATCCCATTCGGCGACCGAGGTCTCCGTGATCTCGCCGATATAGAGCTCGCCCACGTTGTTGACGAGGATGTCGATCCGGCCGAAGGCCTCGACCGCGGTCGCCGCCAGACGTGCCGCTGTCTCCTCCTGCGCGACGTCACCTACGACCGTCCGGTGCCCGCTTCCGAGCGAGTCGGCGAGCTCGCGCAGATAGCTCTCGTCGATGTCGTTGAGGACGAGCTTGGCTCCTTCGTCCTCGAATCGGCCGGCCGTCGCCCGCCCGATTCCGCTGCCCGCGCCGGTGACCACGGCGACCTTGTCTTGCAGCCTCATGCTGGTGCCTTCCATGTGCCGGGATGGCCCGGGGGCCGGCCGAGCTTCTGTCGTAGCTGGCCCTTCGCTACGGCGATTCCTCCCTTGAGCACCGGCAGCGCCTTCGACCCGAAGGCCTCCTCGATCACGGCACGAGCCCGCCCCTTGTCGTGGAACGCGTCGGTCATGAGGGCCGGATCGTTGAAGTTCTCGATGAACATGTTGGCGATCCTTTGTTGCGGGCTGTCGTTCTCCGGCTTGCCGTCGCTTCCGTATTGCGAGATCAGGAGCAGCTTGCCGGCGGGAGTAAGCGGTTCGAGCAGCGTGTTGTTGAACTTGTCGATCCAGTGGTGTCGGGCCCAGAAGCGATCGAACGCCGCGCGCATCCAGTCGGCGTCGAGAGGCCGGTCGCCACGCTCGACGATGTCCTCGACGACCATCCGCACCATCTTGTTGCCGTTGTTCGCGCCCTGGCCGCCGATCGGGTCGAGCGAGTGTGCCGTATCTCCGATCGCCATCACGTGGCGACCCGACGGCAGCGTCCCGACGACCTGACGCACCTCAGGGGTGAACGAGCCAACGAGCCATGCGTTCTCGTCGCAGGGCGCCGCATCCTTCAGCATCTCGTAGTCCCACGGGACGTACTCGCGAACCAGCTCCTTCGAGCGCTCCAGCACCGCGTCCGCGGACGAGCAGTCGCGGAAACGGTCGAACGGCCCTCCGGGCTTCGCCTCCGTCAGCATCCCCC
>JBBQPW010000154.1:0-5986 GCA_038216845.1 Gaiellales bacterium
CTCTGCGACCGGATCGCGGTCATCGCGGATGGCGTATTCGTGGCGACGGGGACGCCGAGCGACTTGAAGGCGGCCGTGTCCGACCAGACGATCATCGAGATCGAGACCTTCGGCGTCGCGGACGCGGTTGTCGACCGGCTGCGCGCGCTGCCGGGAGTCACCGGCGTCGGCGTCGAGACGCGCGACCAGGCGCAGGTGCTGCTTGTGAGCGCCGCCCACGGAGCGGAGCTCGTCCAGGCGCTACTCAAGGAGCTCGACGGCTCGACCGTCGGCCGGGTCGTGACACGTGAGCCCACGCTCGAGGATGCCTATGTCGAGCTCGTGAGATCAGCGTGATCCGCGCCACCTTGACCGGCATGCGGCTGCACGTGAAGCAGTTCTCGCGGAATGCCTTCGACCTGAGCGGCGTCGTCCTCTGGCCGATCCTCTACGCGTCGATTGCCTATTACCTCCTCGGCGCGAAGCACGACCCACGCCTGCTTCTCAGCGCGTCCCTTGGCGCGGCGGTGATGCTGATGTGGTCGCTCGTCGTCATCGGCTCGAGCGGTGCGCTCGAGCAGCAGCGGTGGCAGGGCACGCTCGAGCTCGTGGTCGCCGCTCCGGTTTCGCTGACGACCGTGATCGCGCCGATCACGATCGCGAGCGGTGCCTTCGGCGCGTATTCGCTGGTCGCCACACTCGCTTGGGGGCGCATTTTCTTCCACGTGCCGATTGCGATCCATCATCCGCTTGCGTTCGCGGTTGCGATTCCCCTCTGCGTGCTCGCGATCGGAATGCTCGGCCTGATCATGGCCGCCACGTTCGTCCTCTACCGCGCGTCGTTCGCGCTCGGCATCGCGACGCAATACCCGATGTGGATCGCCACCGGGCTGCTCGTCCCGCTCTCGATTCTGCCCGCGTGGCTTGGCCCGGTCTCGTGGTTCCTCGCGCCGACCTGGGGGTTCCGGGCGATTCAGGAGGCGACGCTCGGCGGCACGCCGTGGCCGGACATCGGTATGTGCGCCGTTCTCAGCGCGGTCTACTTCGCTCTCGGCTCGACTGGTCTGCGCGCCTTCGAGCGCGTTGCGCGGGCACGAGGAACTCTGCGGCTGACATGAGCTCGCTCCGCGTTCTCTTCATCGGCGGGCTGACGAGCTACCGCGCGCTGTTCAACTGGATCAGCCCGTGGGTGTTCGTCCCGCAGGTGCTCGGCTACCCGATCTTCGAGATCCTGTTCTTCGCATACCTCGGCCGCTACGCGGGCGTCCAGTCCGACCAGTACTTCCTGATCGGGAACGCCTTTCTCGCAATCGCCGTCACGGGGATGTTCGGGATGGGGCACGCGGTCGCGGGGGAGCGCCGGTCGCAGACGCTCGCCAGCCTGCTGGTCTCGCCCGCGAACCGGATCGCCTTGTTCCTCGGGAGAGCCTTGCCGTCGATCGTCACCGGCGTGTTCGTCGCTGCGATCTCGTTTGCGATCTGCAGCGCCGTGCTCGGCGTCCACACCCGGGGTTCGGCACTCGCGGGTATCGCGCTGGCCGCGCTCGTCGGGTCGTTCGGCTGTACCGCACTCGGTCTGTGCCTCGGCGCGCTCGGCCTGCGCGGCCGCAACGTCAGCCTCTTTGCCGACTCCATCGGCGCGTGCATGCTGCTCGTCTCGGGAGCGAACGTCCCTCTCGCGAGGCTCCCAGGCTGGATCCAGGCGATCAGCTCGGGTATTCCGCTGACGCGCGGCATCCATGCGGCCCGCGAGATCGCGAACGGAGCGACGGTCGGCAACGTCTCGCATCTGCTAGCCGGCGAAGCCGCCATCGGCGCGATCTACCTCGTGGTTGGCTTCTTGCTGCTACGGCTGTTCGAGTACGAGGGGCGGCGCACCGCCACGCTCGAGACCTTCTGAACCGAGGAAACGGGACACGCGTCCCGTATCTCGAGGGGTGCCGGTTCGTGCGCCACAGCTTCAGCTCGTTCTGCGGGGCTTCGTTCTCGGCGCGTTCGCGTTCCTTCTGCGTGAGCTCGAGGAAGCCGGCGAGGGCCTCCCGTTTGCCTTCGACGAGCACGGGCAGAAGGACGGGCCGGCGCTCTACGAGTACCGCCCGCTGGTGCGTGGCTTCGTCGACGAGCGCTCGCTGCGGCTCCGCGGTCGCGACGACGCGTTGATCGCGCTCGACGAGCTGCGCCGGGAGCCTGCTGCGGCGATCTTCGCGCGCGCTCACGCGGGACCGAAGCCGTCCGAGGACGAGGCGCTCTTCCGCACCATCCTGCTCGGGCTGCTGATCTCGACTGCCGAGGCCTGCGGCGGCTTCGACTGGGACGACACTGCGTTCGATAGGGCTTACGCGACACTCGAGCGGTCGCTCTATGGTGAGCATCGAGCGTATCGAGCGGTCGCGCCGCTGGTTGGGCTCTCGGTCGGGACACAGCTCGAGCTCGTTCCGGGGCTTCGTGTGCGCGCGTTTGCCGAAGGCGAGCTCGCGCGCCACTGGCCCGAGGCCGCCAGCTTGCTGCCGCGCGACTTCGGGCGCGAGGCCGATCGCTACTGCGTGCTCGAGCTGCAGGCGAATCTCGCAGCGGGCGAGGACGCGCCCGATGTGGCGGCGGAGGTTGCGGACGCCGTCTCGGCGATTCGCCTTGCGACCGCGGCTCCGCTCGCGGCAGGGCCGGTGATCTTCGAGACGCTCGATGGTCGCCCGTTCGGGATCCGCCCAGTGCTGCCGATCGCCGCGACGCAGCCTCCGGGCGAGGCCGATCGCCTCGACACCTTCCGCGGAGCTTTGGCGGGGGAGTTGCTGCTTCAACTGAGTCGCGCCGATGCGGACGCTGCGCTCGCGGAGGCGCTCGACCGCTGGGAACTCTCGCTCTTCCAGAACGAGCCGTTCCGCGGCGAGCAGCTGCGGGGAGCGCTTGCCGCGTTGCTTGGCGAGACCTGGCCGCTGCGCACGCCGGTGCTGGTCGAGACCGACTCCTCACGGCGCGAGACGCTGCACGTCGAACTTGCAGGTCTTGCGACCCGAGGCGACGTCACCCCGGCTGCTGTGGACGCCGTCAGGCGAGCGCTCGTCGAGGGGCTGCGTCACGGCCCGCGCGAGGAGCTGCTGCGCGAGCTCGACCGCGAGCTCCTCGGCGTAGGGTCACGGCACGACCTGCGCGCCGCCGTCTAGTCTCAGAGCCCATTGATCCTCCTCACGGGCGCCACCGGCTATATCGGCGGGCGCCTACTCCATGAACTCGAGTCCCGCGGCGAGCGCGTACGTTGCCTCGCCCGGAGCCCGGAATACCTCGCGTCGCGCATCGGTCCCGGAACGGAGGTCGTCGCGGGCGACGTTCTCCGCCTCGAGACGCTTCCGCCGGCACTCGTCGGCGTCGACACGGCCTACTACCTCGTGCACTCGATGGCGAGCCGCGGCGACTTCCAGGAGGCCGACCGCCGAGCGGCGCAAGGGTTCGCCAAGGCCGCGCTCAGTGCTGGTGTTCGAAAGATCGTCTACCTCGGGGGGCTGGGGACTGAGGATCTCTCTGAGCACCTCGCCTCACGGCAGGAGGTCGGCGAGATCCTCCGTGGATCGGGGGTGCCGACGATCGAGTTCCGCGCATCGATCGTGATCGGCTCCGGAAGCGCGTCGTTCGAGATGATCCGCGCGCTCGTCGAGAAGCTGCCCGTGATGGTGACGCCGCGGTGGGTCCGGACCCGAGCCCAGCCGATCGCCGTCGAAGACGTCGTCGCCTATCTCGTCGCCGCGCTCGACCATTCGACTTCGGCCGGGGAGATCTACGAAATCGGAGGTGCAGACAGGGTTTCGTACCTCGAGCTGATGCACGAGTACGCTCGGCAGCGAGGTCTGCGGCGTCGCATGATCCCCGTCCCGGTTCTCACGCCGAGGCTCTCGAGCCTCTGGCTGTGGCTCGTGACGCCGGTGTACGCCGGCGTCGGGCGCCAGCTCGTCGACTCTTTGCGCAACGAGACCGTCGTCCACGACCTGCGTGCGGGTGCCCTGTTCCCGATCAGACCGCGGAGTTCCGGCGAGGCGATTGCTCGCGCCCTCGCGAACGAAGACCGTGAGTTCGCGCGGACGCGGTGGTCGGACTCGGCGTTGCACCGGCTGCCGGCGAGCTACGGCGGAGTACGCCACCGGTCACGGCTCCTCGACACTCGCTCGCTCTGGGTTCAGCAGGCGCCCGCAGCGGCGTTCGCGCCGATCCAACGCATCGGCGGCCGCCAGGGGTGGTACGCGGGGCGGGTCCTGTGGCGCTTGCGGGGGATCCTCGATGTCGCCGTCGGAGGTCCGGGTCTGCGGCGCGGGCGCCGCGACCCCGTTGGGGTCGCTGCCGGCGACACGATCGACTTCTGGCGCGTAGAAGCTTTCCGCCAGGATGCGCTGCTTCGGCTTGTGGCGGAGATGCGCCTGCCAGGTCGTGCGTGGCTGCAGTTCGAGGTCAAGCCGGAGGCCGGCGGCTCCCGCGTGACGCAGACGGCCATGTTCGATCCTGCAGGGTTGCTCGGGCTCGGCTACTGGTACGCGATCTGGCCTCTCCATCGTTTTGTCTTCGGTGGGATGCTGCGCGGGATCGCTGCAGCGATGCAGCCCATCCCTGCAGAGAGTTGACACCGAATCGGCACGGACCCGTGTGTGTTGTCCGGCTACCGTCGGACGCATGGACGAAGCCGAGGCAGTTCTGGAGCGACTGGCACGCATCGAGGCGCTCGACCGGGAGGGTGCGCCCGCGAGAACGCTTATCGACGAGCTTCGCGCTCTCGTGCGGGAAGCGGAGACCTGGTCGAGGACGGAAGGAGGTGAGGCGGGCAAGGAAGCCGTGTTGCATCTGACGTCGGCGCTGGAGGTTCACGTTGCGGCTGACGCGCCAGCTGACATGATCGCGGTGTGACGCAGGACGGCTTCGTCAGTCATTGGGACGAGATCGAAGGCTCGCGCCGCGAGCGGGGGCACATCTCGGCGACCTGGCGATCGCTCACGGGCGAGCGCTCGAAGATCGTCGGCGTCCAGCGGATCGAGATCGATCCAGGAAAGTGGGCGACGCCTTTGCATCTCGAGAACTCGGAAGAGGAGATCTTCTACGTGCTCGGCGGCTCGGGGACCTCGCTGCAGTGGGACGGATCGACGACGGAGTCGTTCGAAGTCGGCACCGGCGACTGCCTCGTGCATCTCGCGAGCGAGCACGCGCACACGCTCCGGGCAGGGCCGGACGGCCTTGACGTACTCGCCTTCGGCGAGCGCCACTATCCGGTCGGCTCCGCCTATCTGCCACGGGCGGGCGTGTCGTGGGGGCTCGGCGCCTGGACGCGCGTCGGCGATCCGGAGGATCACCCCTGGAAACGCGAAGCCGAAGCCGGCGAGCCGGAAGTACCCGAGCTCTCGCCGCGACCGGCCCGCATCATCAACGTGTCGACGATCGAGCCGGAGATGTGGGCGAAGACGACCGTTCGCTCCAGCTGGGTCAATCTCACCGAAGTCGCTGTCTCCGAGAGGACGGGCATGAGCCTGGTCACCGCGGAGCCGAACGCCTACATGGCGCCGCCGCACTGTCACTCGGCTGAAGAGGAGATCGTCGTCGTCCTCGACGGAGCGGGCGAGCTCGAGCTCTGGCCGAGCGCTCGCCGCGGCGGTGAGCTCGAAACGTTCCCACTGCGTCCGGGCAGCACCGTGGCACGACCGGCCGGTACGGGACGGGCGCACGCGATTCGCGGCGGCGAAGCAGGGATTTCCGTCCTGGCATACGGCACACGCGATCCGAACGACATCTGCTACTACCCGCGCTCAGGAAAGATCAGCCTGCGTGGAGTCGGTGTCATCGGCCGGATCGAGCAGCTCGACTACCACGACGGCGAAGAGTAGGAAAGGGCTTACGTAGTTTCTTACGCAGGAAAGACTCGGGCCGTCTTGAACGTCAGGCACCATGGGCCTGATGCGTCTGTTGCCGCGACCGCACGATCGGTCCGAGCCCGAGCCGAGCGAACCTGATCCGGTCGCCGAGCTCGCGCTTGAGCCCG
>JBBQPW010000155.1:0-5978 GCA_038216845.1 Gaiellales bacterium
GGTCCCCGGCCCGTGATCAGCGGCGCGTTGCCGCGTCCTCAGTCGCCCCCCATAGCTCAGCTATGAGTGCTCCCTGCGTCCTTGCATCCCTTGCTGCTCACGACCCAGGAACCGGGCAACGTTACCGGTCACACCACTAGCACGATGGCCCGCAGCCCTCGGGCCGCTGATGGGCGGAAGGGCTGCGGGCTTGGGCGTCGCGGCCCGGCTCACCGCTGGAGGGGAGCCGTCGAGTTGGTTCGCGCGGCTCAGGGGATCGTCGGGGCCTTCCCAGCGTCTTCCTGGGCCCCGCGGGCCGCGCTCTCGTTCTTCTCGTGTGCAGCGTTCTCGTTCGGCGTGAACTTGCCGTCGTGCCCGAACCCGGCACGGCCGGCGGCTTCGTCGGCCTCCCGGGCCGCGCTCTCACTTTTCTCGTGAGAACTGTCTTCGTTCGAGCCCAACTTCATCTCTCCTTCCAATCGCTTGCGAACAAGGCTCCAACCTAGGTGCCGCCGTTAGGAGTGAGATGTGCCGGACCTGTGAAAATCGTGTGAACGTTCCCGGTCCAAAGGTGTGGCCACCGACCGCAAACGGCGTCACGACGGCCATGCCGGTCGGCGCGTGACTACGCTGATCCCGTGCCCTATTTCATCTGCCCGAACTGCAAGGAGCGCTCGATCGACACCGATGGTCGCGAGGGGTTCTCGCAACAGGCACCCGCATGCAGGAGCTGCTCGTTCGGGTTCCTCTTCGAACTGGAGCACGACTACTACCCGGCCCCGACCGCCGGCCTCGTCGCCTGTGACAAGGAGGGACGCGTCCTGGCTGCGGGACGCGGCGTTTTCGAGCTGACCGGCTTCCGCGAGTGCGACCTGCTCGGACGGAATGTCGGTGAGGCGTTCGGCCTCTCCGGGTTCGAGACCGGCCACGACCCGATCGCGCTGGCGCTCAAATACGGTGTCCGCCGTCTCAACGAGCGCCTTCTGCTAAGGGCGCGCGCGGGGATGAAGAAGACCGTCGTGGTCGACGTCTTTCCCGCGCTCGACGAGGACGGCGGCCTGCTCGTGGCGCTCGCCCCGGCCTAACGGGTCAGATCGAAGGATCGCGCGGCGGTGAGCGCCTCGCTCACGCGCAGTGGCGACGCTCGATCGCCGACCATCACGTCATGGGTCTTGCCTGTTGCGGTGGCCGACCGCCGAGCACGACATCGACAGCCGCGCGACCGGCGCGTGGCCGACTCGCGTCAGCCAACGAGCCGCGACGACGGGCACAGCTCCGCCAGCACGCAGTCCTCGCACCGTGGCCGCCTCGCGTCGCACACCCGTCGCCCGTGCCAGATCAGGAGGTGCGGAAGCCGGGTCCAATCGGCGCGCGGCACGACCTTCTGCAGGTCGCGCTCGATCTTGACCGGATCGTCGGCACGGGTCATCCCGAGACGCTGGGCGAGTCGACGCACGTGCGTGTCGACGACGATTCCCTGCGCCTCGCCCAGCTCGGCGGCGACGACGTTCGCCGTCTTCCGCGCGACACCGGGGAGCCGAAGCAGATCCTCCAGCCGGCGCGGCACGATGCCGTCGTACTCCTCGAGCAGCACTCGCATCGAACCGCGGATCGACTTCGTCTTCTGACGGTAGAACCCCGTCTGGTAGATGTCCTGCTCGAGCTCCTCGACCGGGACGGCCAGGTAGTCCTCCGGGTTGCGGTACTTCTCGAACAACCGCTTCGTGACTCGGTTGACGTTCACGTCGGTTGTCTGCGCGGAGAGCATGACCGAGATCAGCAGCTCGACATCGCTACCGAAGCGCAGCGCGATCTCGGCGTCAGCCTGCTCGACCGCGAGTCGCTCGATGATCGGGCCGATACGTTCGCGGCGCGTTCCCAGCCCGCGCCGCCGCGCCTCGCCAACGAAGCTACGCGCCACGCAACCCCTCGAAGTACTCGCTCACGTCAGCCGGATCGGGGGGATCGAGAAGCTGCTCGGCATGATCCATTGCGTCGGGGTATCCAGTTGACCGAATCGCCGTGGCCGCGGCCTCGACGTCGTACTCCGTCAGCACCAGCTCCACCTCATCGTCTAGCAGCGCCCAGAACGCCCCGCGACGCCCCTCGTAGGGACGGCCCACGCTGCCCGCGTTGACGAACCGTGTCCCGTCACCGGCACGCCGGTCGACCTGCACGTGTGTGTGCCCTCCGACCACGAGCCGTGATCCCGCTCCTTCGAGTGCGCCGGCCAGCTGACCTGCCGGCGTCAGACGCGTCACGATCTCGCTGTCGGATCTCGGCGTCGCATGGCAGAAGAGCGTGTCCCCCACTCTCACGGTCAACGGCCATCCCGCCACGAGCGCAAGGCGCTCCTCCCCCAGCTCGTCCGCGCACCATGCCGGCCCCGTGCGCTACCTGGCGTTCCCCGACTTCTCGATCGCCGTTCCCACGCACGAACAGGACGTCCTCTCCGAGTGCGAGCAGTCGCTCGAGACATGCGCTTGGCATCGGGCCGGCGACGAGATCTCCACCACAGAGAACAATGTCGGCACCGGCGCAACGTGGATCGGCAAGGACGGCCTCGAGAGCGGGCAGATTGCCGTGGACGTCGTAGAGGGCTGCGACGCGCATCTCTCGACGCTACCCGTGCCCCTTCGACGAGTTCGACTCGTCGACGAAGCTACGCGCCACGCAACTCTTCGAAGTACTCGCTTGCCGACGTGGCCGTAATTTGCCCGCGAACCTGCTCGAAGAACACGTCCTCCACGGAGGGGAACCCTGGTTCGCGCAGCCGTGCGATAGCAGGCTCGACGGCATACGGCGTCCTCCGCAACTCCAACCCGTTGTCGAGGAGCGCCCAGAACGCGCCAAGCTGCCCTTCGCACGGCATGCCGACGCTCCCGGCGTTCACAAGTCGTGGGGCATCGGGCACAGCGCGGTCGACCTGGACATGCGTGTGCCCACACACGACGACAGCGGCGCCTGTCCCGCTGAACGCCTCGGCGACGGCGGCGTCGGGGGTCAGTCTCGTGACGATCTCGTCATCGGAGCGCGGCGTCGCGTGGCAGAAGAGCACCCGTCCGAGCCCGGTCACTTCGAGCTCGATCGTCAGCGGCCAGGTCGCAACATCGGCAAGGAGGTCGGGGTCGAGCTGCCCACGACACCAGCGATCGGCGTCGCTGTCTCCATGGAGAACCTCACGCTCGCAGTTCCCCGCGAGGAACCGAGCGCCAACTGCGCGCAACAAGGCAACGCATTCGCCCTGATACGGGCCCCAGAGCACATCGCCGCCGACCACAATCGCGTCCGGCGGGTCGAGCGCCAGCTCGGCGAGGACAGCCTCCAGCGCCGGCAGGTTGCCGTGGATGTCGTAGAGCGCTGCGACTCGCACGGGGCGACGCTACCCGTTCCCGTTCGTCGAGCCCCACTCGTCGCCGTCGCCTCCGTAGCCACCCAACCGCGTGCCGGCACAAACAACGTCGAGTGCAGGACAGCCCGCACAGGCGAACTCGCTCGGTGTCGGTCGAAAGTCGCCGCTGCGGATCCGAGCAATGGCCGCCGAGAGCTCGGCCTCGAGGGCCGGGACATCGTTGCGGGTGAACGTCTCCGTGACGACGTCCTCGGGCTGCTCGAGGAACTGGTACGCGACCTCGACCTCGTCGATCCCACCGCGCAGGCAGGCGAGCGCGTAGACGACGCGCTGCAGCCGGTACGAGTGCTCGACCACCTCGACCGGCGTACGCTCGAAGAGTTGGTTCGTCTTGTAATCGAGGACGAAGGCTCGACCGCCGTCGAGCCAAAGTGCATCGAGCCGACCATGGATCAGCACGCCGTCTTGTGCGAACGCAAACGGCCGCTCAGGCTCGATGCCCTGCATGGCTGCGACGCGGGCCGCGAGCGTCGACTCGCAGTAGGCGTCGACGAATGCAGCGATCCGCTCGAGCTCGTCGTCGCGCACCGTCGGGTACCACGACCTCACGGTCGCGGCCAAGTCCGCACGGGCCGGCGCTACCGGGGCGTCGAGCGGCACGAGTTCGAGCAGGCGATGCGCCGCGTCCCCGATCTCGGTTGCCGCAAGGCCCTCGACGCCGCCCGCTATCGGCGCGTCCGCAGACCGCAGCCCGAGCACGCGCTCGGCGTAGTAGCGGTAGGAGCAGCGCTCGTAGAGCGCTATCGCGGAGTACGAGAGCCGCCGCGGGACGTGAACAGGAGGCGACGGGAGTGGCTCCAACGCTGGCAACTCGAGACCGAGGCGCGCGGGGCCGGTCGGCAACTCTGCGAAGAGCGCGAGCTGGCCCGATTCGTCGACTGCTACCGAAACCGGCTCGGTGGCGACACCTGCGGTCGCGCTAGCGTCGGCCGCGGGCCGGAACCGCTCGACGCGGACGAGCCAGCGCGCAGCTCCGCGCTCGAGCTCGACCGGGTCATCGCCGGCGGCAGCGACCTCGTCCAGCGCCTCGAGCCGGTCGAGCACCCACCCGATTGGCGTCTCACGGTCGGCCGGTCGTTCCGGGTCAATCGCGCCGGAGACGATCAGCCGATCGATCGCGCGTGTCATCGCCACGTAGTAGAGACGCAGCCGCTCCGCTCGATCCTGCGCCGCACTGGCGTCCCGCACGTCCTCGTAGCCGAACACGGCGCGCCGCTCGCCCTTCGTCGGATGCACCATCTTGAACCCGAAGCGGCCATCCGATAGCGCAAGGATCTCGTCGGCACTCGGCGGCCGACCCGTGTCCCGGCCCGCGTCGGCGACGATCACGACCTTGAACTCGAGCCCCTTCGCCCCGTGAATCGTGAGGAGTCGGACGGCGCCCGCACCCTCCTCCTCTGCAACCGCCTCGAGCTCGCGCGCTCCGAACGTCTCCTGATCGCGGACGAAGCGGACGAAGCCCTCGAGATTTCGGCCGCGTAGCGCCTCGTACGCGCGCGCCAGGCGGGCGAGTTTGCGCAGGTTCGCGAAACGGCGGCGACCATCCCAGCGCGCAAGCACGGCAAGGTCGTAGTCGTGCTCGACGAGGACCTGCTCGCACAGCCGCTCGAGAGACGCGCGCGACGACGCGACGACGAGCCGCTCGTAGCGCTGGAGAAAGGCGCGAAGGAGCCGTGCGTCAGCGCGATCGAGCTCCGGCGGAAGGCTCTTCTCGAGTGCGGTGAAGATCGGCCGCCGAGTCGCATTCCGTCGCAGCAGCACGAGGGCGTCGTTCGAGACTCCCACGAAAGGCGATGCCAGCACCGCAGCAAGTGCCCCGTCGTCGTAGCGGTTCTGCAAGAGGCGGAGATACGAGAGCAGGTCGACAACTTGCTGCTGCCCGAAATACCCGCGACCCGTCGCGCGGAAGGTCGGCAGATCAAGCTTGCGCAACTCCTCCTCGTACACCTCTGCGTCGGTCCCGGCCGCGAAGAGCAGGACGATCTCCCCGGGGGTCGCATCACCGGCGTCGACGAGCTGCGCGACCCGTTCCGCGATCCGGCGCGCCTCCGCCCTTCGCCAGTGCTCGCCGGTATCGGCGAAGCTGGACTTGTCGGTGACGAGCAGCTCGACCGGATGGCCGAGAACCGGATCGGCGAACTCGGCAGAGGCGGTCAGCGGCTGGAACTCCTCTCCGAACGCCGGCTCGAACAAGTGGTTGATCGCGGCGAGCACCTCGGGACGCGAGCGGTAGTTGCGGCGCAACGACAGCGGTTGCGAGGCGACGGCGCGGCGTTCTCGGAACACCTCGACGTCTGCGTGCCTGAAACCGTAGATCGACTGGAATTCGTCCCCGACCGTGAAGACCTCGGTCTCCCCCAGTCCCTCACCCGGCCCGCCCGCTATGAGATCGACGAGCTCGCACTGCAGCGCGTTCGTGTCCTGAAACTCATCCACCATGACGGCGCGGAAGCGGAGCTGCTCGGCCTCGCGGATCTCGGGCCGGTCGCGCAGCAGATCCCGCGCGGCGAGCTGGAGATCCTCGAAATCGACGACCGACTCACGTCGTTTCGCGGCCGCGTACTCCGCGGCATAGCCCTCGAGTAGC
>JBBQPW010000156.1:0-5963 GCA_038216845.1 Gaiellales bacterium
GCGATCGGTTGCGCGCGTTGCGTGCAGACCGTCAACGAGACCGTGCCGGTAGGGAACAAGTTCGGCGAGGGGATCATCCACTTCGACGGCATCCCGAACTTCAAGCCGCGGCGGGTTCTTCAGCCCGGCACGAATGGCGGAGCGCCCCCGATCAAGGCTCAACCGGGCGCCGTCGGCGGGCCTGGTTACAGCCCGTTCATCCGTATCAACGGCTCGAGTGTGGTCTACAACGCGCCGATCGTCGCGGTCGGGAAAGGCCGCTTCGACGTCGTGCACCACACGAATACGAACGACCGTGTGCTCGGCATCCACCTTGCTGGGAAGCCGTCGCCGGGCCATTTCCTCCCGTCGACCGTCGACATACTGCTCGTGCGCGGGTTCGATGCCGGACAGCAGATCTTCTACATCTCGACGGAGTCGTCGGATCCGCTCGCTGCAACACTGGAGCGCGCGACCTTCGTCCCGCTGCTAAAGAAGGCGGCACTTCTGGGAGTTGACGATTTTCTCGGCTCTGGCCGCGAACGGATCTTCGTCTTCCTGAACGGCCGTCACGGCCCAAACGCGGAGTCGCAAGGGATCGATCACCTGATCCGCGACGGTCACGCCTCCCAGGACGCGAATGCGGCCAACCGCGGCCTGATCAACGCTCTCCGCAACAACGGGGATTTGCTGAATACCCTCGGTGACTTCCCGTCACTCGCCGACCCGCGTCACGCCAACGCCTACAGCCCGCTCTGGGACGCCCAGATTGGGCAGTGGTCGAAGAAGGCAATCGGCGCGGGCAGGGACACGAGGCAGAAGGATGAGAACCAGATCCTGAACCTCGCCGCCACACGCCCCGACCTGCTCACCGGGCCGAAAGGCGCGCCCTACGGAGCGGTCGGCTTCGTAATCAACTGTCCGATCATCGGCTTCCTCAACAAGGAGCCGGTCAAGGACCTCGTCAAACTCGTCTCGGGAGCACAGGGCTGAGCGCGCGGCGCTGACAACTCGAGCCACCGGTCTCTCGCCCCCTACTATGGCGCGAGGGACCGGTGCGCCGGTTCAGGGTGTCGGCCGTGAGTAGTCCCAACTCG
This sequence comes from Gaiellales bacterium, assembly GCA_038216845.1. Taxonomy (GTDB): domain Bacteria; phylum Actinomycetota; class Thermoleophilia; order Gaiellales; family Gaiellaceae; genus Gaiella. The sequence continues at coordinate 1,077 of JBBQPW010000156.1, forward strand.
GTTCCTAACCGTCCGGGATCCATGCCTGTCGGAACGGTGCCTTCCAGTCGTACTGAATTGCTGGCTCGAACTGCGGGAGGATCTCCGCCTTCAAGAGTGAGGCGTACTTACTGACCAAGTCGGCGACCGTGTCAATCGCCGCGTTCAACTCGTCGTACGTTGGAACCGTTTGGGTCGTTCGGTCTGCGGTGTGGGCTATAGCTTCATCAACGTAACGCTCAATGACGGTGCCGACGCCAGCGAGACTCTCGATGTCAGCACGAACGAAAGCCGCATTCATCACATCTCGCTCTCTTGCGCCAGAGAAGCGGTCGTAGTTCTCATTCGCAGGTGCGTCGAAGTCGCCAGGACGATTGTCGCGCCTCCAGAGCGCCACGTGCCGTTCTCGGGACACAACGCGCGGGTGTTGTGCGATCTCGGAAAGCAGCCGATAGAGCGAAACGACGCCTCTGCGCCGGTCAACTTGCCGTCTGATGCTGGACGATTGAGTGGTTGCGTACCAGACGCCCCAGGAGTCGAAGATCACCGAGGGTGGAAGATCAGCCACTCGTACGATGTCGCCCAACTCGCGCCAGAGCAGCCCGTAGAGATGGGCGTTGTAGACCTCGTTGGTGATGCGATCAAGTCTCTCGACCCACCGCTCGTATCGCTCGTCGTGCGTCACAACGACATCATGGTTCGCCAGAGTCCCGAGCGAACCGCATCGTCAGACAGCTAGATCGGGAGACCGAACTCGCGATTGGCGCACTCGGGACAGTAGGAAAGTAGCTCTCCGAGACCGTCCGAGTAGAACCGCTAGCGCGCCTGGTCCGCCTGACCGGTGGCGACATCGCGGCCAATTTCCGAGCAGCGGAGGGCTGGCTCGTCCTCGGGTTCAACGGCTTGTGGCGACACCGGCCAAAGGATCGTACGGCGTGAGGCTCGTGCTCGGTTTGACCGCGTCCGCCGTGACTACCAGGACGGTCGCCTTGATGCCGACGATTGGCGAGACCAGAAGAACCAACTACAGGACGAGCTAGAGGCGGCCCAGTCAGCCCTTGCGGCGCTCCGTGCCCGCGAGGAAAGGATCCGAGAGGAAGGCAACCTCCGAGATGCCCAGAGCGATGCGCTGAATGCGCTGGTAGACATCCGAGCCGCTGTCTCGGGCCGACTAAGCGACCGAGACGACCTCGCGTCCGCACGGAACGCTCTCAAGCACGTCTTCAAGGAGTTCCGGCTCCACTGGCGCGACAGACCGGTCTCGATCGCGGACGGCGAGCTTGCGAGATGGTGGATCGAAGTGGTTCCACACGAGGACATGATCTTGCGAGCGCCACAGTGCCCATCGGGAAAAGAGTCACTCGGATACTTGATGGGACAGGGCGAATTGTCCCGCGTCCCCGTCCTTGTCACCGACCGGCTTACCGTAGCGAAGCCCAGACCTCGATCTTCGTCCGCACTCGGCGGATCACCTCGTCGGCGAACTCACTCGTGCCGTGGTGGCCGCTGAGATCCGCCGTCTTGACGCCTGCCGCCACGGCTTCGAGCGTCGCCTCGCGGATCGCCCGGCCCGCCGCGCGGCAGTCGTCGTCGCCCGCATGCGTCAGCAAGGCTCCCGCAGCGAGGATCATCGCCATCGGGTTCGCCACGTTTTTCCCATACAGGGACGGAGCGGTCCCGTGCGCGGCCTCGGCCATCAGCGCACGCGGTACGTAGTCGTCGTCGAACGCGACGAGCAGGCTCTCGGAGCCGGCGATCGAGCCGAAGAGCGGCAGCACGAGATCGGAGAGAATGTCGCCGTCGCGATTCAGCGCAGGGATCACCATCGGCGCCCCGCTCGACGAGATCAGCAGGGCGAACGTCGCGTCGATCAGTTGCGGCTCGTAGGTGACGTCGGGATGGCGGGCGGCAGCGGCGTCCATCTCCTCCTTCAGCATCCCCTCGTAGACCGGGCTGACGGTGTACTTGGGGCCGCCGAAGACCTTGGCGCCCATCGTCTTCGCCTGACGGAACGCAAACTCGGCCACCGAGCGGCAGATTCGCCGCTCGATCCGCTCGGTGCGGAACGCGACCTCGTCCTCGCCACTCCCCTCGCGCCACTCCTTCGCGCCGTACGCGTCGCCGACCGCCATCCGGACGACCGAGATCGGGGAATGGACGCCGCCGAGCGGGACGACACCGGGAATGCGCCGGCCGGTCCGAACGATCACCTGACCACCGATCTCCTCGCGCAGGATCCGGTTCGGCGAGCCTACATCGCCGTGGCCCTCGGGCGTGACCGTGGCTGCCTTCAGGCCCAGCCCGTGCTCGCGAATCGCCCGTGCTGCCCTGTGAACGACCTCGTTCCCGTCGGCTCGGCGGCTCTCGAGCGAGAGATCGAAGCGGGGGAGAGCAAGCTCGAATCCGAGCACGTCGGGGGCGAGCACACGGAGTGCGGCCTCGAGCAGCTCCTGCCCGGTCTGGTCACCTTCGAGGACGACGATCGTGCGCGGATCCATCCGCGGGGACTCTAACCGAGCCGGAGCAGAGCTACTCTGCCAATGGTGCTATAAAAAGGGAAGCAGTAATTCCTTGCCAGATTGACGACGTGTATTTACTATTCCGGAGCTTATTCGGATCCGACAGCAAGGAGAGTACCGTGGCAAGAAAGACCGTCCTCGTGTGCGACATGTGCAGCAAGGAAGTCGAAGATGGAAAGGGCTCGACAATGCGCCTCACCTATGCCGATGCACGGCGAGGCTCGAAGCAGGCCGATCTCTGCGACCCGTGCTCCAGCGGCCTTCCGGGCCAGGCGGTCGCGCGCCGCGGGCGCAAGCCCAAGTCGATGGCATAAATAGACGCGGAGACGGGAAACGGAGAAGGGGACAGTCGTGTAAGTAGCGGTGGGACAGACTTCAGTCTGTCCCCATCTCCGTTTCCGGTTTACCTCTCGCGACTTCTTTACGATGGGCGGATGGGCCTCTCGCTGGTCGTCGGGCCGGCGCACGCCGGCAAGGTCGCTCGTCTGCTGGCGGGATACCTCGGAGCGATCGACCGCGATCCGTGGCTGATCGTTCCCGCTCGCGGCGACGTCGAGCGGGTCGAGCATGATCTCCTGTCCCGTGCGGGAGTCCTGCTCGCAGGGCGTATCGGCACGTTCGACGACCTGTTCGAGGAGATCGCGGCGGGCTCGGAAACGTCGCTGCGTGACGCTCCGCCTTCGGTTCGCGACCTCATGGTCCGGCGTGCGATCGCAGGGGTGTCTCTGGGCCGGCTCGCCTCGTCGGGGACGACCTCAGGCTTCGCAGATTCACTTCTTGCTGCGCTTGGCGAGCTGAACTCGGCGCTCGTCGGTCCCGAGCAGCTCAACGGTGATCTCGCATTGCTCCATGCCGCATACGTGAGTGAGCTTGCGCGGGCCGGGCTCAGGGACAGGGACGGCCTGAAGGCAGATGCGATCGAGCGGCTGCGATCCGACCTCGACGCGTGGCGCGGTGACCGGCCCGTGTTCGCTTACGGCTTCGAGGATCTGACTGCGGCGGAGTGGTCGCTGCTCGAGGCGCTCGCCGCCCGCGCGGAGGTTCACGTCTCGATCCCGTACGAGCCGGCGCGCGCGGCATTCGCGTCGCTCGGCGTGACCGTCACGGACCTCGCCGGGCTGGCCGCCGGGCAGATCGAGGAGCTGCCGGCGCGTGACGCAGCCACGATCTCGCCATCGCTGCACCACCTCGAGCGCGGGCTGTTCGAGGATGCGCCGGGGCCGGCACCCGAGCTCGACGGCTCGCTTCGCTTCCTCGAAGGAGCCGGAACGCGCGGCACGCTCGAGCTTCTCGCGGAGGCAATCAGCGGGTTGATCCGACGCGGGACCCCGCCCGAGCGGATCGGCGTCGTCTGCGACTCGGTCGAGCGATGGCGGACGGCTCTCGACGCGACGTTCGGCGCGTTGGGCGTGCCGGTAGCCGTCGAGGAGCGCCCACGGTTCGATCGGACGCCGTTCGGCGCCGCGCTGCTCGCGCTGCTTCGTGTTGCGTGGCTCGGTGGCGAACGTGATGACCTGTTCGAGTTTCTGCGCTCGCCTTTCGCAGGACTTCAGCGTCGGAGCGTCGACTTCGTCGAAGGTCGTCTTCGCGGACGTGCCGTCAGCGCCGCGGAGAGGGTCGAGGAGGAGGGAGACAAGCTACGCGGCGCGCCGGTGGCGCAGCTGGTGGCGCTTCGCGTGGCCCAGAGCCCCGTTGCGGGCGCCAAAGCACTGGCGCGGTCGATGGCGACCGCAGGCTTCGGGCTCGATTCACCTCCGACCGGAGACGATGCGCGGCTCGACCTCGCCGCGTACCAGGCCGCCGTCGAGGTTCTGGACCACCTCCATGCGTACGAGGAGGCCGCGAGCGTACTCGAGCCGGTCGAGATCATCGCCGCGCTCGAGCGTTCGACTGTCCGAGCTGTCGGGGCCGGTGAGCCGGGCCGGGTCGCGGTTGTGGATCTGCCGCACGCTCGCACGCGAACATTCGACGCGGTCTTCATTCTGGGACTCGAGGAAGGGAGCTTGCCGCGCCGAGGTCGCGAGTCGCCGTTTCTCGACGATGCTCAGAGGACTGCACTCGGCTCGCGGCTTGCGCGGCCGGACGGTGTGAGCCGCGAGCGCTATCTGTTCTACACCGCCTGCACGCGTGCAACTCAACGCCTGACGCTTGTTCGCGAAGCGGCGAGCGACGAGGGGCAGCCGCGCGAGGCGAGCCCGTTCTGGCACGAGGTGACGCGACTCTTTCCGGCAGCAGACGTGGCGCGCTGGACGCGAAGCCGTCCGCTTTCCGCGCTGACCTGGCCGTTGGAGGCTGCGCCGACCGAGCGCGAGCGGCTGCGCGCTCTGGCGCAGCTGTCGGTTGCCGACGGCGACGGGGCAGCGGCGCTCGCGGCTGCGAATGACTGGGG
>JBBQPW010000157.1:0-5942 GCA_038216845.1 Gaiellales bacterium
GATGCCCTGACGCGTACGGGAACTTGTTCAGCAGCGCGAAAGCGGCTTCTCCGCGAGCGACGACGAGCGAAGCGTCGTTCGCGATCTCGCCTGCAGCTTCGGTGCAGAACACGCAGCCGGCCTGCTCGGACGCGTGCTCGACGTAGTCGAGGCGCCACGGCGCCCACAGCGGTCTCGTCACGCGACGTCTTCTACCAGGCTCACGCAGGGCCGGTGACGGAGCCGATTCCCGGATCCAGCCGCGCGCCGGGGCACGCGCCCCAGAGGCCGCGCCGTGCTGACCGAGCTCGCGTCGCGGCCCGCAGCAGCTCAGCGGCGTGGCGGCCGCGGTCGTTGTGGAAGAAGTACGGCTCGGCAGCTCCTTCCGCGACGAGCGTCAAGCCGACGTCCGCTCCTCCGACCACGACGTACCGCAGGACCCTCCCGTACCTGTCAACCGCGTCGAGCACCGGATCGCGCTCGAGGAGAACACGCGCGCCTGGCGGCGTGATCCGGAGCAGCGTCCGCCGCGCCCGCTGCCCATAGCAGTCCGTCTCGAGCTCGGGCGCGTCGATCTGCACGATGCGCACCTTCCGGCCGTCGGTCAGCCGTAGCGTGTCGCCGTCGGGCACGCGCGCGACGGTCACTCTCTCGACCCGGCCGAGCTGCGATGTGGTTGTGGGCGGAGAGCTACCGCACCCGGCGACCAGGACCACGCCAACCGCCGCCGGACCGAGTCGGACTACTTGAAGCTCTTCTTCAGGATGCCGAAAACGCCGCGGATCACTTCGCGCTCGACCTGGCGGCCCGCGCGCGATTTTAGCATCGTCGAGAGCACGGCGGCACCGCCGGCGATGGCTCCTGCCGCTTCCTTGTGATGGCCCTGCGGCTGTGGAGCAGGGGAGGCCGGCGTCCCGGGCTGCACCTCCGGGGATGCTGGTTGTTCCATTCGCGCCGCGAGCATCTCGCGGGCGCTCTGGCTGTCGACGCGAGTCCCGTACCTCGAGAAGAGAGGCGAGGCCTTCGCGGCCTTGTCGACGTCGTCGGTCGAGCCCATGCGCGACGAGGGCGGCCGCAAGCGGGTGTGCACGACCGGTGTCGGCACGCCGCCGTCCGAGAGGATCGTGACGGCTGCTTCCCCCGTCCCCAGCTGGGTCAGGAGCTGCTCGAGGTCGTAAAACTCCGACTTCGGATACGTCTTGACGGCGGCATGCAGCGCGGCGGCGTCGTCCGGCGTGAAGGCGCGGAGCGCGTGCTGCACGCGGTTGCCAAGCTGGCCGAGCACGTCGCTGTGGATGTCCTTCGGCACCTGCGTGATGAAGAAGACGCCGACGCCCTTCGAGCGGATCAGGCGCACGGTCTGCGTAATCGACTCGAGGAAGGCCTTCGTTGCGCCGTCGAACAGCAGGTGCGCCTCGTCGAAGAAAAACACGAGCTTGGGCTGAGGCAGGTCGCCGACTTCCGGAAGCTCGTGGAACAGCTCGGCGAGCATCCACATCAGCGCGGTCGAGAACAGCTTCGGCTTGTCCTGCACTTCGGGAAGCTCGAGGCACGAGATAACGCCACGACCATCCGCCGCCGTCCGCACGAGGTCGCCGATCTGAAACATCGGCTCGCCGAAAAACTCGGTCCCGCCGCCATCCTCGAGCCCGACGAGCGCGCGCAGCAGGACGCCCACGGTCGCCGAGGCGAGCCCGCCGATACCGGTCAGCTCGGCTTTGCCCTCGTCCGAGGTGAGGAACGTCAACAGCGCGCGCAGGTCGGAGAGATCGAGGAGCGGCAGGCCCTTCTGATCCGCGTAGCGAAAGACCAGGCCGAGGCTCTGCTCCTGCGTCTCGTTCGACTCGAGCACCTTGGCAAGGAGCTGCGGACCGAAGTCGGAGACCGTCGCCCGCACCGGTACGCCGGCTCCGATGCCACCCAACGACAAGAATTCAGCGGGGAAGCCCGTCGGCGTGAACGGGATCCCGAGATCGGCGGCGCGCTTTCCTGCCGGGCTCGCCGGATCGCCCGGATCGGCGATTCCCGAGACGTCGCCCTTGACGTCGGCGAGCAGCACGGAGACGCCTGCGGCGGAAAGCTGCTCGGCGAGACCCTGCAGCGTGCGGGTCTTGCCCGTGCCCGTGGCGCCCGCGATCAGGCCGTGGCGGTTCATCATCTTGAGCGGCACCCTGACTGCCGCCTCGTGCACGAGCGCACCGTCGTGGACGCCCTGGCCGAGCTCGATCGCCGGGCCTAGGGTTGTGTACGCCTGGGCGATTGTCTGGGCAAAATCGGCCATCGTCGCGGGAGTCTAGCCTCCTGCGACTCGCCTAAATACGCGTAAACGCCACCGTCACGGTCCGCGTGACGTCGTCGGTGGTCGAGATACCCTCGTCGTTCGTCGAGACGCGCTTGTGGCTCGTTCCGATAACCCGGACGACCCGCTGGCGGGCGAGGGTCTGGGGACTCGGCATGGTGAGGAGAAACTCGCCGGCGCGGCTGCCACCAAGGCGCGGGTCGCTGAAACCACTCCCTTCGAGCCCTCCGAGATAGCAGCGAACGCCATGTGACCCTGTGTCGGGCACGATGAACGCCAGGTCGACCACGAGGCGCCGACGGTCGTAGCCGCCGATGCTCACCTTCGCATGCTTGTCCTGGCTGGTACCGCAGTCGGTCTTGTCGAAAGCGGGACAGGGCTCGGAACTGGCCGGATCGTTCGGGCCTGGTTTCGAGTTGTCGATGCTCGTGGCCGTGGCTGAGCCCGGTCGAGGCCTGGTGTCCTGGATCCCTCCCGCTCCTTCGCGGCCGATTGCGAGAACCCACCTGCCGATTCCTCCCCTCACCTCCGAACCGGCCGTCAGGTCGAGGATCGGGCTCACGCGACAAGCCTTTGTCGTCCGGAACCTGACCGTGAACGTCCCGGTGCCGACGCGACCGCAGGCGGACTTGTCGTTGTACGTCCAGTGGTCGACGAGTTGTGTGGTGACCGTGAACCGGTGCGTGTACCTGAAGCCGGCGACGTCACGGAGCGTCGCACCCGTTCCGGCTGACGCGCCCACGAGCAAGGAGGCGGCGGTGACCGTCGCGACCAGCGCGGCGGCAACGACAAGGCGTGCGCGGCTCATTCGGGCGATCTTCGCAGACTCGAGGCGGTCCTTCCACCCGGGCGCCTGCTCGGTAGAGTGAGACCGTGCTGGGGTCGCTCAAGGTGGAACCGGGGAAGGCTGCGCGGATCGCCCAACGCGACGCGCGCGACACCCTCGGACTGGACAAAGACGAGGCAAAGGATCGGCTCGAGACGTTGCATGAGAACCTCTCGGTGCTCCACAACCGTCTTTTCTCGGAGGGCAAGCAGAGCCTCCTGCTCGTCCTCCAAGGGCTCGATGCCGCCGGCAAGGACGGGGTCATCCGGTCGGTCTTCACGGGCCTGAACCCTCAAGGTTGCCGCGTCACATCGTTCCGAGCGCCGTCGTCGACCGAGCTGGCCCACGACTACCTGTGGCGGGTGCGGGAGGTCCTTCCGGTCCGCGGCGAGATCGGCATCTTCAACCGCTCGCACTACGAGGACATCGTCGCCGTCCGCATGCTTCAACTAGCGCCGGAAGCGGTGTGGAAGCGGCGGCCCGGGCACATCTGCGATTTCGAGAGGGAGATCGCCGACGAAGGGACGACGATCGTCAAGGTCTTCCTCAACGTCTCGGAGGATGAGCAGAAGGTGCGGCTCCAGGATCGCGTGGACGACCCGGAGAAACGGTGGAAGTTCAAGCTCGCCGATCTCAAGGTGCGCGAGCAGTTCGATGGCTACGTCGCCGCGTGGGACGACGCACTTACCCAGACATCGACGGAGTGGGCCCCCTGGTATGTCGTGCCCGCCGACCGGAACTGGGTGAAGGCGGTTGCGGTCGCCGAGCTCCTCGTCGACGCGCTGGAGAAGATGGACCCGAAGCTCCCCGACGCCGAGCCAGGCGTCGAGGGACTTCAGATCACGTAGGCGTTAGTTGCCGCGGCCGCAGTGGCGCAGGGCGTCCAGGCACGTCGTCACGAGACGGCTCAGGTCATCCTGGTTCCACGCGTTGAAGAAGTCGGCGTGGCCGGTGACTGCGCTGCCCGAGGCGAGGGCGGTGAGCGGCCCGCCGGTCGTCGGATAACGGTAGATGAGCGTGATGGCAGGCACCGCCACCGCGTGATTGGCGGGACAAACACCGCGCATTGGATACGCCATGTGCGACTTGTGGTCGAGGCTGTCGAGGTTGTGGCCGTCCCAGCAGCTCGGGAACGTCACATGCAGCCGGAGCGCTTCGTTCGTCGTGTTGGCACATGTCGGCGGGAGGCTCGATCGTGCGACTCCTCCGTCGACGCCGCAGTTCCAGAAGACGATGCGCGTGTCCTGGGCTCCGACGGCGAGAGAGCTGCCGGCTACGATCTTCAATCCAGCTGGGAACGCATGGGGTGCCGCGAGCGTGGAGCGACGGTAGTAGATCGTCGCCGCCGTCGGCGCGACGGGCTGGCTGTTGACGAGCAGCGTCGGCATCCAGTAACCCGCGGTGTCACCGGTGCGACGGCATGTCGTCGCAGCGCCGCGCAGGATGGTGAGTGTCGAGTAAGCGTTCGTCGAGACGTTGCCGACGAAGCTGTGGTCGTGCGACCGTCCGGGCTGCCCGGGATAGACGATCGGGTCGTCGGGCCCGCGGTGGCTGAAGGCGCAGCCGCTGACGAAGTTCACGCCGACGAGTTGGCGCATGCTCGAGGCGGTGGAACCCGCGCCGCCGCTTGCGCGGACGGCCGAGACGGCGACGGTCGCTGCCAGCGCGGCGGCGATGAACAGGAATGAAATGCGATGACGGCTCACGGTCTCTCCTTCTCGCGGGACGGGCAGACCATCGACCGCGCAGCCCAGGAAAGCATGAGCGCTGGGTAAGCCGTGGGTAAATCGGAGGCGCTAGAGGAGAATGCGCAGCGCGGTGTCGTGCGAGCAGCCGCGGTTCACGAGGTCGGTTGCGAGGTGCAGGTCGACCTCGACGTGCGACGCGAGGATCGCCGCGTCCCCGGCCGAGAACCCGGAAACCACGAGCTGTTCGAATCTCCAGCAGAGGACCTGTTCTGCCGCCGGCGCATCCAGGGTTTCGAACTGTGCAGCAGTCATCACCGTCTCCTCTACCGTAGTGGTTCCTCACCTCCCTTTCTCCCTCATCGTGGGGGAGCGTCGCATCACCCGAGTGAGGGAACCGGCTCACTCGATCGAGTGGTTCGCAATGGAACGCGTTTCATCCCCGCGCTGCCGGTCAGCGTGCGAAGTCCGATCGTCTCCGTCGGAAGAACGCCCGCTTGCCCACGACGGTGACTAACTCCCACCCGTCGTTCCCGAGCGCGGTCCAGCGCGAGGCATCGCGCTTGCCACGACGCTTTTCGATCCGGACCTCGAACCGAGCGACTGCGATCCCGGGCGGCGGCGCGGTGTTGCCGAGCGGCGCTCGCTGCGGTTCTACCACGGCGACTCCTTCTTCCCGCGCCCTCGCGAACGCGGCTCGGAACGGCGACAGCGCCTCGACGAGGTGCTCCTGATCGCCTGGCTCGTTCGGGCTGGCACTCATACAGCTGTCTTGCTTCGTCGTAGCTACTCCCAACCCTGCGATTCGCCCGGCACCCGGGAAGCGTTCAAAAGGCGGTGCATCCGGCTCGTGAAACGCGGAGACCGGCGCCAAGGTGCGCGCCGGCCCCCGCGAAGGTTTCGTTCTCGGGGCTAGAGGACCCGTCGTACGACGACAACTCCGCCGATGATCGCGAGAACGATGATGAGGACTAGCAGCCAGCCGACGAGTTTGGGCCTCCTCTACTCAGGTCCCTGCGGGGACGATAACCCCGGTTTTCCCACCGTTGGCGCCTTCGAAACCTAGAGCCAGCGCTTCCAGCGGAAGAAGCCGATCATGGCGCCGATCGTCGCGACCATGAGAGCGACGATCACCCAGAACAGCGCGGTCGTG
>JBBQPW010000158.1:0-5939 GCA_038216845.1 Gaiellales bacterium
GTACGCAACTCGACGCCGTCCGCCGTGCGGCGCAGCGAGCGAACCGGTGCTCCGAGATGGACCGGCAACCCGCTGCGTTCGAGCAGTGCTCGGACGTACGTGCGGCTGCCACCGGCAACCGTCCGCCACTGGTGTCGCCGGAACCCGAGCATCCGGTGGTTCGCAAAGAACCGGATCAGCGTCTCGGCCGGAAACTCGAGGGCAAGCGACGGCGCCGTCGACCAGAGCGCGGCAGTCATCGGCACGAGGAAATGGCGGCGAAAGCTCTCGGAGTAGCGGCGCGCACGAACGTACTCGGCGAGTGTCAACCCACGCGCGTCGTCGGCATCGGCGGTTCGGAGAAAGCGAACGATCTCACGTAGTAACGCCGGCCCGCACGTCCAGGGCCGCCGGCTCGACCATTCGACCCCGCAGGCACACGAGACCGAGAACGACATCTCCGACGGTTGTGTCGCAATCCCGAGCTCTCCAAACAGACGTGTGAGCTGCGGATGGTTGGCTGTGTTGTGGACGATGAACCCAGTGTCGAGTTCGCGCGAATCAACGCTGATCGTGTTGACATGTCCCCCCGGGCGCTCGTCTGCCTCGAAGAGCTCGACCGCGTGCGTCCGCGACAGCGCATACGCCGCCCCCAATCCTGCGACACCCGACCCTACGACCGCTATCGTCATCCAGGTCTATTCGTCGCAACCGGGGATTTCGGTTGGTTTCAATCGTCGGGACTCGGGAAAGAGGAGATCGAGGACATGTCAGACGTAGCCTCCAAGGTCGCGATCGGCACAGTACGCGAGCGGACGAGCGTGGTCAGCCAGGTCGTGACCCTGATCGCCGTCGGCGTGCCGCCTATTGGCCTCCTCTCCGCAATGGGACTGCTGTGGGGCGTGGCGCTGTCATGGCTCGACGTCGTGCTGTTCCTCGTTCTCTATTCGGCGAGCGCGCTTGGCAACTCGGTCGGGTTCCACCGCCTGTTCACGCACAAGAGCTTCGAGACGACGAAATGGCTGCGCGCCACATTCGCGATCCTGGGGTCACTGGCAATGCAGGGGCCGGTCACGCAATGGGTCACTGACCATCGCAAGCACCACGCGCTGTCCGACAAGGACGGTGACCCGCATTCGCCGCATGCCGGTCACGGCGAAGGCCCGCTCGCGACGTTGAAAGGATTCGTGCACGCGCACATGGGCTGGCTGTTCACGCTGAAAGGGATGGAGCGCGGCTGGCAGTACGGGCGCGATCTCTACGAGGACAAGCTGATCCGAGGGATCGACCGCCTCTACCTGCTGTGGGTCGTCGTCACATTCGGCCTGCCGTTCCTCGTCGGCTACCTCGTGGGCGGCTTCAGCTGGCGGCTGGGAGCGGAGGCTCTTGTGTGGGGCGGTCTTGTCCGCGTCTTCGCGTACCAGCACGCCACGTTCAGCGTGAACTCGATCTGCCACATGTTCGGGCGGCGCGCGTACCGGTCACGCGACGAGAGCCGGAACAACTGGGTGGTCGCGATGCTGACCATGGGAGAGGGCTGGCACAACAACCACCACGCGTTCCCGAGCTCGGCGCGGCACGGCCTCGGGCGGCTGGAGATCGACGCCTCGTGGTGGACGATCAAGCTGCTCGAGAAGCTCGGCCTCGCCTGGAACGTGCGTCTGCCCGACCGTGATCAGATGGAGCGGCGCAAGCTCGCGGAGATCTGAAAGCGGTCGAGCTCGGCGGCGACCTGATCGACCCAGCGGCCCCAGCGCGGCAACTTGATCACGCGTCCCGACGGCGCACGAACCGCGCAACCGTGCACCCCACCCGGGATCAGCGCGTACGTGCCCTCGACACCGAGCGCCTGCGCCCGCTCGAATCCCTCGCGTGAGCTCTCCGGACTGACCCCCGGCACGCCAGGCAGATACCGATCCCAGGAGCCGTGGATGACGTCGAGGCGCTTGCCGCGGAGCCCGTCGAGCGATAGCCGGCTCGGAATCCACGGCGCCAGGCCGAGTACGCCGCCGGCTGCCTCGTGTCCCGCGACACCGATCGAGACGGCACCGCCCATCGAGAACCCGACGAGGAGCGCGTCGCGCTCACCGGATGCATGAGCGAGATCGAGCGCCGCCGCTGCGTCCGCGATGCACGAGTCGAGCTCCTTCCACGTCTTGAGCCGGTAGCGGACCTCGAGGAAGCAGATCTCGGGAAACCGCGGGGCGAGCTCCACGGCGAGCAACTCGCTCGTTGCGCTCCACGTGCCCGGAACACGCTTCGCGGTGCCGCCGTTGACGAGAATCGCCCACAGCTGGGCGCCTTCGTTGCGTATGCGTGCCTCCGCTCCGCTCGCAAGGGGGATGATCCGGCTCATCCACCGACCCCGGCGTCGTGGCACGAGCGCATCGCGGCCACAACCGCGTCGGCTCGCGCGACGTACCCGGCGGGGCTGCCGTGGATGCCGTCGTACGCCAGCCAGTGGAGATGCTTGTCGACCATCTGCGCCCATTCGATCAGACGGACGTTCCGGTTCCGCTCGGCAGCCGCGCGGAGCACCTCGTTGAACACCTCGTACGCGTCGCCGTCGCGGTGAATCGTCGCCCAGACGACGCACCTGCTCGGCCCGGCGATCCGAAGAGCCGCTGCGACATCGCCACGGAATGCGTCGACCTCAGGCGACGGATCGTTCGTGCCGAGGCTGATGACGACGTATGGCGCGAGCGACGAGCCGGCGGCCCGCAGCCGCTCGAGCCCGGTCGCGGTCCCACGCCCGACAACGTCGTCGGTACGGAAGGCCCAGCGCGGCAACGCCTCCTGCAATGCAGGCTCCATACCGAGGTTCAGCGAATCACCGACGAGCGAAACGACACTCGGAGGGAGCGCGGCCGCTCGATGGCTGAGAGTCCGTTCGCGCGCGACGACGGCAGCGGCAGCGAGCGCGACGCCTATGCCAAGAGCAAATATCAGAAGCGAGCGGCTTCGCATCGGCAGGCGACGTGCGGCTCAAGGCGAATCGGTGGACATGGATCTCGCTCGCGCGATCGATCGCTACCTCGCAAGCCCCGGGCTTTCCGAGTCTACCCGGCGGTCGTACGGGTTCGATCTGCGGGACTTCTCGCGCTGGCTCGATGCGCGCGGGCTCGGGCTGGAGGAGATCGACACGCGCGCACTCGCCGGCTACACCGCCGACCTCGGCCGCGACCGGCGGCGGCTTGCGCCGACGACGATCGCCCGCCGACTGGCATCTGTGCGGTCGTTCCTCCGCTTCACGCTCGGGTCTGGCCGCGTTCCCGATGCGCCGTTCGCGCCGCGTAAGCCGCGACGGCTACCGGACGCGCCGAAGGTCGCGGAGGTGGAGTCGATCGTCGAGGCGCTGTCCGTAGACGGGCCGCTAGCCGCCCGGAACAGAGCGCTCGTCGAACTCGTCTACTCGTGCGGCTTGCGCAGCGCCGAGGCAGTCGCGCTCGACCTCGGAGACATCGACTTCGAGCAGGAGGCGCTTCTCGTGCGCGGGAAGGGCGGGAAGGAGCGCGTCGTCCCGCTCGGCGAGGTCGCGGCTCTCGCAGTCTCGGGTTATCTCCGCGACGCGCGGCCGGCGCTCACCCGCGGAGCATGCGACGCGCTCTTCCTCTCGACGCGAGGGCGTCGTCTGGACACGAGCACGCTCCGTCGCCTCGTCCCGAATCCGCACCGACTGCGGCATTCCTACGCGACGCACCTCCTCGAAGGCGGGGCCGACCTGCGAACGATCCAGGAGCTGCTCGGCCACTCGTCGCTGTCGACGACGCAGATCTACAGCCATGTCGACTCCCGCCGGCTGCGGAAGGTGTACGACCACGCGCACCCTCGCTCGTAAGCGTCGGCCACGGCCCTGTGGATCGATTGGCACAGTCTTTTTACAAGCAGGGACAGTCCCCGGTTTGCGCTAACTTCGTGACAATCGATCCACAGGGTTGGGCCCGCCCGCGCAGGAGCAATGGATGGACCGACGAATCGTTCCTGGCCGATGACCGAAGCACGCACAGCCGCCGCCCAGCCGATCGATAGAGATGCGGAGAGCTTCCTGCTCCTGCTCGGTGTGCAGCGCTCACCGAGAACCGTTGACGCGTACCGCCGCGATCTCGCCGACCTCGCCACCTTCCGCGGCGGCCGGGTCGGCGACGCCTCCGTCCAGGAACTCGAGAAGTGGGTCGCGCAGATGCGCGCGAGGGGCCTCGCGGCATCGACGATCGCACGCCGCCTCGCTGCGACGCGCTCGTACTACCGCCACGCCATGCTCACCGGCTCGCGCTCCGACAACCCTGCGGCCGAGATCGCGCTCCCGCGCCGCCAGCGGAAGCTGCCGCGCACGCTCTCCGCGGGAGAGATCGAGCGCCTGATCGAAGCCGCCAACGGCGTAACACCCCGGGGAATGCGCGATCGCGCCCTCGTCGAGCTTCTCTACGGCGCCGGCCTGCGCGTGTCCGAAGCCGTTGGGCTGGCGAAGACTGGGGTCGATCTCGACGCGCGCACCGTGCGCGTCCTCGGCAAGGGCAGCAAGGAGCGCATCGTCCCGCTCGGCCGGCCCGGGGTCGAGGCAGTGCGCCGCTATCTCGCGCTCGGCCGCCCACACCTCGATCGGCGACACCGGCCGGATCTTTTCCTCAACGCCCGCGGCGGAGCGCTGACCCGCGCTGGCGCGTTCCTGATCCTGCGGAAGCTCGCCGACCGCGCAGGGCTCGAGCCGGGACGAGTCCACCCCCATCTCCTCCGGCACTCGTTCGCGACCCACCTCCTCGAAGGTGGAGCCGACCTACGGAGCGTGCAGGAAATGCTCGGGCACGCCGACCTCTCGACGACCGAGCTCTACACGCATGTCTCCGACCGCCGCCGCCGCGAGAGCTACTTCGACGCGCACCCGCACGCACGACGTTAGCTGCGTAGGGGACAGACTGAACTCTGTCCCCTACCCGTTGCTTGTCGCCAGCCGGACTGCCTCAGCGATCGTCTTCTCCGACGCTCCCACGAGCGTCACATGCCCGACCTTGCGGCCCGGGCGCGGCTCCTTGCCGTAGAGGTGAAGGTACGCGCCCGGAAGGGCGAGCAGCTGCTCGACCGGCGGGGTCCCGCCCACAAGGTTGACCATCGCGCATGGGCCTAGCGCGACCGTTGAGCCGAGCGGCAGCCCGAGGATCGCGCGCAGGTGATTCTCGAACTGGCTCGTCTCCGCGCCGTCGATCGTCCAGTGGCCGCTGTTGTGCACGCGGGGCGCGAACTCGTTGGCGAGGAGCTGGCCTTCGACCTCGAACAGCTCGAGCGCGAGCACGCCGACGTAGTCGAGCTCCTCGCACAGTCGGTGTGCATAGTCCTGCGCGACCTGCTCCGCCGCCCCGACAACCGGAATTCGCGACACCCGCAGAATCCCGTCGCGGTGGACATTCTCGGTCAGCGGGTAGAAGGCGACAGCTCCATCCCGACCCCGCACGGCGATGAGCGACAGCTCGCGGGAGAACGGGACGAGCTCCTCGGCGAGCTCGCCCTCGGCCAGCGGCTCGGCCGCTTGCACGACCCGCTGCCCTTTGCCGTCGTACCCGAGCCGCCGGCTCTTCACGATCGCCGGCAGCCCGGTTTCCTCGAGACTCCCGAAGCGCGCCGTCGGGATGCCGAGTCGCCGGAAGAGCTCCTTCTCGTGCAGCCGATCCTGCCCCTCCTCCAGCGCGCGCAGCCCAGGTACCGCACCCGCCCGCCGTGCGGCTGCGACGGGGACGTTCTCGAACTCGTACGTGACCGCATTAGCCCCGTCGGCAAGCTGATCGAGCAACGACTCGTCGTCGAACGCGCCGACGAACAGCTCGCCGACTTCTCCCGCGCACGCATCAGGCGAAGGATCGAGGAAGCGAAATCGCAGACCGAGTGGGATCCCGGCGAGCGCGAGCATCCGCCCGAGCTGACCGCCACCCAAGCAGCCGACGACCGTCACGAAGACGGGTCGGGCGAGT
>JBBQPW010000159.1:0-5901 GCA_038216845.1 Gaiellales bacterium
AAAGCGA
Organism: Gaiellales bacterium; assembly: GCA_038216845.1. Lineage (GTDB taxonomy): Bacteria > Actinomycetota > Thermoleophilia > Gaiellales > Gaiellaceae > Gaiella. The sequence goes on from JBBQPW010000159.1 coordinate 8, forward strand.
GCGAAGCGCCCCGAGTAGATGCTGCTCGAGAGGATCGAGGTCGTCGGCCATCGCAGGCTCGACGCTATCGACCCGCGAGGGCGACGGCCACGTGTGGCGCCGCCGCAACGAGTCGCTCGTCATCGGTGACGAGCTGCAGCTCGTGGTTCTCCGCGATCGCCACGTACGCGGCGTCGTATGCCGTCAGCCCAGCCGCGGTCAGCCGAGCGACAGATCGAAGATCCGGTTCCACGAACTCGAAGCCGAGCTCCTGGATCTCGTGCGCGAGTGCTTCGAGCTCGGTGCCGGCCCATTGCCACTTCCGACCCGCCGTGTTGATCAGCTCGAGAGGCAAAAGCGAAGGAGCCACGACCCCGATATCGCCGCGGCCGAAAGCCGCTCGGAAGCCGCCCGCCTCGCGGACGTGCCGTTCGTTCGTACTCCGAAACCACTTGGCGACGACCGACGCGTCGAGCACCACATCCGTCATCGCGCGTCGCGTGCGGCGCGGATCTCGGCTGTCGAGTCACCAGCGGAGTCGCCTTTGGGCGCCGAGGCGAAGAGATCGTCGAGCGCCTTCAGCGCTCGCCGCCGACGCCTGAGCGTGTTCCCGGCCCCACGCTCCAACTCGCGCTGTGCCGCCCGTGCGAGGTACGCGCTGCGGCTGAGACCGTGGGCGCGAGCCTCCCTGTCGACCCGTCGTACGAGGTCGTCGTCGAACGAGATCAGAACCTTGCCCACGGATCTAGGATATCCCGGATATCCGGGGCGGACAAGTGTGAGGCAAAGCCGTGCCCTCCTCAACCAGTGCGGCCGCGATCGTATGCACGACGCTACTCGCTCCATACCGACCCGAGGCGCTAGTCGCCACCTCCGTACTGGGGAAAGGCGGCGACTAGGTGTCGACGCGGGAACATCGAGAGCTTCACAACGATCGCTGGCGCCTGTTTTTCCGCTGCCAGAACGTGGAGGAGTTCGGTGGGCTCTTGCTGGTGCTCCGCCGGTCGCGGCAGCTCGTGCGCTGACCGGGCTCGTCTCGGTGCCGACAGGATTCGACACCGAGACGTTCTCCGGTCTGACGTTCGGAAACCGCTACCTCAGCACCAGGGAGAGCGCGTCTGCCCCGGCGAGCTTGTAGTTCGCTCCACCGCCTGCGAACGTCACCACGATCGTGACCTGCTTCGCCCCTCCAGGAACGGCGCCGCTCCGGCTCCTCGCGAACATGTCGGTGCCCGAGATCGTCGTGTCGGGGCCGATCCTGATCCTCGAGAGAACCTTGCCACTTGCGTCCGCGAACTCGGCGCGCACTTGTGACGTGTTCTTGCCGTAGTTGCCGAGCCAGCCACTGAGGGTCGCCTTCTTGCCGGCGGCCGCGGCAGGCAGGGCAATCGTCTGCTTGCCGATCGTCGCGGGCGCGTCGACCGCCACGCGGGTCGTGCCGCCGAAGAAGTAGTTCTTGCTCTTGTTCTTCGGTCCCTTGGCGATCGTCCCGAACCAGCCGTTGGGGAAGGTGTAGGACGCTGCGCCGAACTGACCCGCGACGTTCGTCCAGCCGGGCACGTCACCGTACGCGTCGACGGAGGTGATGCCGAGGCCCGCGTCCGCACCCGGGTTCTTGATGAGGTTCTTGCCACAGATCCCGCATGCGACCGTTCCCGCGGACGCTGTCACGGCGATCGTGGCGGCTGCTAGCAGTGCACCAGCGACTACCCGTGCGAGCCGCCCGGCGATCGGCGCTCTCGCGCGCTCTCGCGAGATGCCGTTGCTCGTGTCGTTCATGGTGACCTCCGGTCGAGTGTGTCGTACATGGCGGCCCGATGATCCCGGAGTGGGGTTTAGTCCCGGTATAGGCGGCCGACATCGTCGTTCTGCCGGTGGAGGCGTCGCCGGTGACCGGTGTCCCGCCCGCGTGAATTCGAGGGCTCCCGAGAAGCCTGTCGAGCGGTCGTCCCCAAAAATGCTGGGAGACCGGTCTGTCTAGATCCCACTCCGAGCTGAACCGATCTCCCGCGCGACGGTGGTGGCCTCGTCGAGCGTCATCCCAGCACCCCGCGCGAGGAGGGCGGCGAACGCCTCCGGGCCGCATAGCGCCGAGGCCCGTTTGACAGTCGTCTCGTGGAGGTGACGTTCGAATGGCTTGAACGCCGCCCCCATCTGCTCGAGCAGAGTCTGGGCGGCGCCGAGCAACAACGCCGCCCGCTCGCCATCGCCGGTCGCCGCCGCAAGACCTGCGAGGCCTTCCAGGCACCACGCAAGATCCTCCTTGTCCCCGACCTCGTGGCTGAGAACGAGGCTTTCGTCAAGTCTCTCGTGCGCGCGAGTGTGGCGGTTCAGCATCAGGTCGACCGAGCCGAGGTTGAAGAGCGACCGGGCGATGTTCGCGGTGTCCCCCCGCGCACGCAGGAAGGCAAGGCTCTCCTCGAAGAGGGGCTCGGCTCGCTCGTAGTCCCCCACAGTAAGGGCGACGTCACCCAGGTTGTTGAGCGCGAGAGCCAGCACCCGCTCGTCCGCAGCTGCGCGTGCGAGCGCCACCGCCTCCTCGAGCACGCCTTCCGCTCGGACGTCATCACGTGCCGCGAGGAAGACGGCGCCGAGGTTGCTGAGGGCGTTCGCGATCAGCCGAGGCTCGTCCATCTCGCGCGCGGCGGCAAGGCCCGCCTCTGCGAATGATGTCGCGGCGACGTAGTCGCCTTGCAACAGCGCGATCGCCGCCGCGCCGGTCAAGGCACGGCGCCGGAGAAGTGCCGGGACGCTTGCGGCGCCGGCCAGCGCTTGCTCGAGCCAACCGCGGCCCTCCGTGAGGTACCCGCGGACGTACCAGAACCGGAAGAGCGGCACGGCCAGGCGCAACAGCGTTTCGGAATCCTCGCGTGACTGCAGCTCGACGAGCGCCGCCCGCAGGTTGTCGTGCTCGGCCTCCAGCCGGGCGAGCCAGGCAGCTTGCGTGTCTCCGGTGAACTCGGACTCGGCCCGCTCTGCGAGCGTGATGCACCAGTCGGTGTGGCGGCCGCGTACGGCGTCGTTCAACGTCCGGTTGCTCGCCAGCGCCTCTTGAGCGTACTCGCGGATCGTCTCGAGCTGGCTGAACCGCGATGTACCGGAGTCGCCTTCTCGGCGGACAAGGTGATGATCGACAAGCGTCGTCAGCACGTCGAGATCCGCGCCGCCGACGGTCTCGGCCGCCTCGAGCGTTGCGCCCGCGGGAAAGACGGACAGAGCTGCGAAGGCGTCCTTCTCGTGCTCGGCAAGGAGATTGGTGCTCCACGCGACCGTCTCCCTGAGCGTCTGCTGGCGAGCTGGAAGATCGCGTGGCCCTCCGGATAGGATCGTCAGACGGCTCGAGAGGCGGTCGAGCAACGTCTGCGGATCGAGTACACGAGCGCGGGCGGCCGCAAGCTCGAGCGCGAGAGGAAGGCTGTCGAGGCGCCGGCAGATCTCCCTGACCGCGTGCTCGGCGCCCGTGTCGAGCTCGAAGGTCGGATGTATCGCACGCGCTCGTCGGATGAACAGCTCGACGGCATCGTCCTCTTGCAGCGGCCCGACTGGGAAGACCTGCTCGCCGGTCACGTGGAGCACCGCGCGACTCGTGACCAGCACCGTGAGGCGCGGGGCGCGGGACACGAGTTCGACCCAAGCGGGTGCGGCGACGCGAACGTGCTCGGCGTTGTCGAGCACGAGTAAGAGCTCACGCGGATGCAAGGCGGTCGCGAGCGTGTCGAGAAGCGGCTCACCGGGCGTCTCGGCGACGCCGAGGGCGTATGCGATGGTCGGCACGACGAGCGAGGGATCGTGGACGGGAGCGAGCTCGACCATCACTGCGCCGTTCGCGAACGACGACGCTCGCTCCCGAGCAATCTCGATCGCGAGCCGCGTCTTGCCACTGCCGCCCGCGCCAGTCAAGACGATCAGGCGGCTCGTGCCGCTGCGAAGCATCGTTCGCAGCCTGTCGAGCTCCTCGGCGCGGCCGACGATCGGGCCTGGAGGCTCGGGGAGCGCGTCCATCCGAGATGGCGAAGCGGCTGCCGCTCCGAGATCCGTGTTGTGTTCGAGGATGCGCCGCTGAAGGGCGCGGAGCTTCGGACCTGGCTCGAGGCCGAGCTCGTCGCGGAGATGACTCCGAGTGGCTGCGAAGCGGTCGAGTGCCTCGGATTGACGTCCGGCACGGTAGAGGCCGAGCATCGCGAGCTCCTGCACCGACTCGCGAAGTGGGTGCTCGTCGGCGAGTGCGAGCACCTCGCTCGTCACCTCGGACGCGCCGCCAAGGTCGAGCGTCGCGCGCAGGCGCAGTTCCGAAGCGACCAGGCGAAGCTCCTCGAGCCGCTCCGCCTCGCCTCGCGCGAAGTCCTCGTAGGCGACATCGGCGTAGGCGCGCCCGCGCCAGAGCGCGAGAGCGCGCGACGCGAGCGATGCAGCGAGGGCCGGGTTCGCCTCGTCTGCCGCCCGCGACGCCTCTGCGGCGAGCCGCTCGAACCGCGTCGCGTCGAGGCACTCGTCGGGAAGCTCGAGCGCATACCCCGTCGGTCGCGTAGCAATGGTTGCGCCGTCGGGAAGCACCCGACGAAGCTGAGATACGTAGACCTGCAGCAACTTGCGTGCTGAGTCCGGAGGCGCGCCGCCCCAGATCGCGTCCAGAAGCTCGTCGTTGGATTGGGTGCGACCACCCCCGAGCGCGAGCGCCGCGAGCAGACGGCGGTGCTTCGGGGCAGGCAAGGGCACAGGGCCGTCCTCGCCGAGAACCTCGAGCACTCCTAGAACGCGTACCTCCACAGCTGAATTCTCACGATCGATTCTGATCACCTTACGGCGCTCGTGCACGTCGCGGCTATACCGAGACTAAGGCGGCTCCTGCGACGGTCTCGGGGTGGTACTCGATGAACTGCAGGCGAGCAGCCGGTACGTATGAGGCGAAGCGAGGAGTGATGTACGCGGTCGTCCATGACGTCCCAGCGAGCTGGGAGCACTACGAGCGATTCTTGGGGCCGCTCATCGAGCCGGCCCCCGAGGGCCTCATCTTGCACGCGGCCGGCAAGACGGACGAGGGTTACCGCACGATCGAGGTTTGGGAAGGAGAGGAGGCGTGGCAACGGTTTCGCCGCGAGCGTCTTCGCGATGTCTCGGACGACGGCGGCCTGCTTGCCGAGGACGCGTGGTTCCGGGTCTTCACTCCCGAGCACGTCGTCGTGTCGGCCGTGCTCGCCGAGGCGAAGTCGACACCGAGGAAGGAGAGCTCAGCACAAGGTGCTTTGCGCTCGACAGCCGAGCTTCGAGACGAGCCACCGCCGAGGTGACCCTCGCCATCGTCTGCGTCCGCCGTCTCGAGGTCGCCAAGCAGCTCGCGCCGGCGGCGCGCGGAACGGATGATGCGGTCGCTCGATCGGCCCCGCTCAGCGCCTCGAGCGCGGAGGCACGTCGCGGCCTCACGCCGGCCGTGTCGGCCTGTGCCAGAACGTGGAGGAGTTCGGGTGGCTCTGGCTAGTGCTCCGCCGGTCGGGGCAGCTCGTGCGCTGACCGACCGCGCTCAGTCGTCGATCGTGACGTGGCCCGGCCGCGCTGCAACCCTGGCCAGCCACGCCCGCACGGCCGGATAGCGCTCGAGCTCGAAGCCGCCTTCGTGCGCGACGTGCGTGTACGCGTACAGCGCGATGTCCGCGATCGAGTAGCGCTCTCCGACGAGGAATTCCTGGCCGGAGAGCCCGCCCTCCAGTCCGTCCAGCGCGAGATAGCCGAGCCGCTGCTTCTCGGCCAGCGCCTCCTCGCTCGGCGCGGCGCCGAGCGAATGCAGCCAGAAACGCGCGACCGCGACGTTCGGCTCGTGGCTGTACTGCTCGAAGAACATCCATTGCAACACTTTCGCGCGCTCCCACGGGTCGGCCGGGGCGAACTTCGTCCCGTTCGCGAGGTACCAGAGGATCGCG
>JBBQPW010000160.1:0-5839 GCA_038216845.1 Gaiellales bacterium
CACCGGCGACCCGAACCACCTGGCGATCGAGCTGACCGTCCCGCTGCTCGTGCTGCTCCCGCTGTATCTCCGGCTCGAAAGCGATAGCCCGTGGCGGAAGCGACTGATGCTCCTGCTCTCGTTCCTCTTCGTCATGGAGCTTGCGACACTCTCGCGCAGCGGCCTGTTCGGGCTTACGGCGGGGTTCCTGGTGCTGCTCATCCCCTACCGGAGACATCTGGTCTCGCGCCAGCTCTTGCTGCCCCTCGCGGGAGTCGTCTGCTTCCTGCTGGCTGTCTTCGCATGGCGTTCGCATTTCTTCAGCACCGTTCTGCACTCGCGCGTGCAGACCGGCGACAACGGCACGAACACCCATCTCGCGGTGTACTCGTTCATTCCGCAGATCCTGCACCTGCACCCGCTCTTCGGCCTGGGGCTGAACAACTTCTCGGTCTACTACGAGTTCGTCACCGGTCGCACGAACTTCGGGCCACACTCTTTCTACGTGTCGCTCATCGTCGAGACGGGGCTCGTGGGAGCGGCCGTGTTCGCCGCCTTCTTCTGGTACCTCTTCGGCCGGCTGCGCCGCGCGCGTGCCATCGGGCGGACGCTGCAGGCGCTGCACGATCCATTCGCAGCGCGGGTGCGGCCGCTCGCCTGGGGTCTCACCGCTGCCTTCGTCTCGACGCTCGCGGCGAATGCCTTCTACCTGACGATCACGTTCTACTACTTCTTCGTGTTCGTCCTGCTCGTTGTGGCCGCGCCGTCGGTGTTCGCTCCGCGCCTCGCGCACCGATGAAGATCGTCGTCCTGACGACGTCGTATCCGCGCCACGCTGCGGACCCGGCAGGCGCATTCGTGCGCGACGCGGTCGAGCACCTCCGCGCCAACGGCGTCGACGTCGAGGTCGTATCGCCCGCGTCGTTCCGGCACTTCGGGATCGCCTACGGCCACGGGATCGTCGGCAACCTGCGACGCGCATCGTGGAAGGTCGTCTTGCTGCCGCTGTTCCTGGTCGGCTTTGCGCGGGCGGCGCGGAAGGCGGCGCGAAGTGCCGATCTCGTGCACGCGCATTGGCTTCCATCAGGCTTCGCCGCTGTGGCAACGGGGAAGCCGTTCGTCGTCCAGCTCTGGGGGACCGACGTCGAGCTGGCGCGCCGCGCGCGCTGGCTCTTCCGGCCCTTGCTGCGACGCGCCCGATTCACCGTGTGCGCGTCGAACGCTCTCGCGTCAGCCGCTCGCGAGCTCGGCGCGCGCGACGTGCGGGTGATCCCGTCCGGTGTGGCGCTCCCGTCCGACGTCGGTTCGTCCGAGGAGCCGCCGCACGCGCTGTACATCGGCCGCCTGTCGGAGGAGAAAGGCGTGCTCGAGCTGGCCGAAGCGGCGCGCGGGCTGCCACTCGTCGTCGTCGGCGAAGGCCCGCTCCGCGGCCGGCTGCCCGCTGCGCTCCCCGCTGTTCCGCCGGCCGAGGTCGGTGCCTACCTCGAGCGAGCCGCGGTCGTCGTGTGTCCCTCGCGACGCGAGGGCTACGGCGTCGTTGCACGTGAGGCGATGGCGTACGCTCGCCCTGTGATCGCGACTGCCGTGGGCGGGCTTCCGGATGCCGTCGTCGATGGCGAGACCGGGTTACTCGTGCCGCCGGGGGATGTCCCAGCTCTTCGCTCGGCTCTCGAGCGGTTGCTCGGCGACGCGGCACTTCGTGATCGCCTAGGCGCGAATGCGAGGCGGTTCACCGAGGAGCGACTCGGTTTGGACGCCGCCGCGCTGGCGACCGTCGAGCTCTACGAGGAAGCGATCGGTCGGCGCGCGTGAAGCTCGTGATGACCGTCGCAGCGCGTGACGAGGCCGACATCATCGGCGCCCAGCTCGCCTTCCACCTCAACGCCGGCGTGGACTTCGTCATCGCCACCGATCACCGATCAGTCGATGGAACGACCGAGATCTTCCGCGAGTTCGAGCGTGCCGGCTATCTAGAGCTGATCGAGGAGACTAGCGAGGGCTATCAGCAGAGCGAATGGGTCACGAGGATGGCGCGGCTCGCGGCCACGAAACACGGTGCGGACTGGGTGATCAACAGCGATGCGGACGAGTTCTGGTGGCCGCGTGCAGGCAATCTCCGGGACGTGCTCGCCCTTGTCCCACCGCGCTACGGCGCGGTGCAGGCGTTCTTTCGCCATTTCGTCGCGCGACCGGAGGACACGCGGCCGTTCTCGGAGCGAATGACCGTACGCTTCAGGCCGGTCCATGCGGTGACCGATCCAACAACGGAATATCCGGCGCAATGGAAAGTCGTCCACCGCGCCGACGCGAACGTCACGGTCGGGAAAGGCAGCCACTCGCTAACAGGAAACGCGTTGCCGACGATGCGTGGCTGGTACCCGATCGAGTTGCTCCACTTCCCGCTTCGCTCGACGGAACAATGCGAGCGCAAATACGCACACCACAAGTCGTCAACGCCCGGCCTGTTGCGCAACGGAGACTTCAGAGGCCAGACGCAGCGTTGGTATACGGCCGCGCAGGACGGTTCGCTGGCGGAGTCCTACGCCGCGATCATCGTCGACGACGACGAGCTCGAGGAGGGTGTGCGCAGCGGCGTTCTCGTCGAGGACACACGGCTTCGTGATGCGCTACGCGTGCTCGCTCACAGGCCCGACGAGGGTGTGGGCGGGCTCGCGCTACCAATCGGCGAATCTCGTCTCACCTTCGAGCGACCGAGCGTCGTCGACGAGCAGGAGTACGCGGCCGAGGCCGCGCTCGTCTTCGAGGCGCGGCTTGTACGCGTCCAGCGCCAGATCGACAGGCTCGAAACGCGCTTCAACAGCCACGAGCGTTCGATCGGTAGGCGAGTCAAGGCAGCAGTGCGACGCCTGGGTAGTCGGTGATGACCGCCCGCGACCGTTGGGTTGAATCGGTCGAGCCGCTCGTCGGGACGAAGCGCGCGGCCACTGCGCTCGTTCTGGTGGCGTCGCTCGTCTACTGGGTCGAGGCCCTCGCCTGGCCGTTCGAGCGCGGTCGTGATGCCTGGGACTACATGACGTACTACCTGACGTTCTTCGACGCGCACACGCCGTTCACCGAGGTGATGCTCTTCAGGACGCCGGTGACGCCGCTGGTGCTCGGCATTCCTCTCAGCCTCGGTGGTGTCACCGCCTTGGAAGTGACCATGACTGTGCTCTTCGCATTGACTGTGCTCGCCTGGTCGCTTGCCGCGTTGACCTATTCGAGGCTTGCGGCGCTTGTTGTCGCCGGCGTGCTCCTGGCGACTCCGGGCCTCGCGATCTCGTTCCATGAGGCATCGAGTGACGCTGTAGCGACATTCGCGTTCGCGGTGTTCGCGCTCGGGGTTGTGCGTACGGGCTTTCGACCGAGTGCTGCGCGGTTCGTTGCCCTCGGGGCTGGCGCCGCGGTTGTGGCGCTGGCGCGCCCCGCGTACGTCGGCTTGATCGTCGGCTGCCTCATGCCGCTCTGCCTGCGCAGCTCGTGGCGCGCGAAGCTCGTGTGGGGAGGCGCGTACCTCGCTGCGATCGTTGCGCTCCTCGGCTCCTGGGCGGTTCTGAACGGGCTTCGATACGGGGACTACACGTTGTCGCGACTGACCGCTGCGAACAAGAGCGCACACGTCGTCCCCGGCTCTGGGCCGGCGTCGCGCCGGCTGACTGCGATCGTCCGACGAGATGTGCTGAATCTGCCCCCGTATCGGCGCCTCCGCGTCACGGCCGCGACCTACTTCGCCGACCCAACGCCGGAGTACGAGCGGACCAGGCTCCTCGGGATAGCCGACCGAGCCGGCGGCATTGGTAGCGACTTCCAACTGCTCCACGATGCGGCCGCTGAGGGTGCGCACGCGCCTTCCTCGCGGGTCACGACTGAGACCGGCCGCCCGAGACCGAGCCGGTTCCGCATGCTCGTGAGCTCGATGTGGCGCTTCGTCAGCCGGCCCGCGAATCGAGATCAGACACACCTCAAGCCGGCCGTCTGGCCGACGCCTGGGAGCACGATCAGCACCAACGGACACCTGCGTCCGAATCCCGAGGCGCTTCCTCCATCGATCGAAGGGATCACGTTTGGCTTTTTCCCGTGCGCTTCCAACGAGATTGCACGATGCATCCTCTCCGACCCCTCGAAGGCATATTCCGACCCGAGTCAGGCCCGGCGATACACCGCCATCACCCGGACGGTCAGTCGTTGGGATGCCCGGCTCGGAACCGGTCATCCGAACGCCTGGCTTGCCGTTCAGCTCGACCGGGTTGCACGCCACTTTCCGCCACCCTGGCTGTGGCTCGTCGTCGCAGTCGTTGCCCTGGCGCGTCGCAGAGTGCAGGGAGCCGGGGTGCTCGTAGCGCTCGTCGGGCTCGCCGGGGCCGTGCTCTTTGCGCACTCCTGGGCGATCGGGTGGCTTGCCCCCTATGGCTACCCCGTGCTTCCGGCGATGACGGTTGCCGCGGTGTGTGCCGCAGTCGGCGCGCGCAGCTCGAGAGAGGGCGTCGGGGCCGGCGACTAGCATCTTCCACGTGGCTGTGGGCTCAGAGCAAACGGCGCTGGCCCCGGAATCGTCGACGCGTGTCACGGTCGTGCGACCGTCGAGCCGCTGGCCCAGGCTCGACCTTCACGAGCTCTGGCACTATCGCGAGCTGCTCGGCACGTTCGTCTGGCGCGACATCAAGGTGCGCTACAAGCAGACCACGGTCGGCGTTGCATGGGCGCTGCTCGTCCCGATCTTCACCGCGCTGGTCTACATCGTCGTGTTCGGGAAGTTCGCCAAGTTCCCGCGTGGCGACCTCAAGTATCCGGTGGTGGTGGTCTCGGGCCTGCTGCCGATGACGTACTTCATCTCATCGCTCACGGGATCGTCGGCCAGCGTCGTCTCCAACGGCCCTCTCGTGACGAAGGTGTACTTCCCGCGCATCCTGCTGCCGATTGCGGCGGTGATCGTCCCCATCATCGACTTCCTGCTGAGCATGACTGTGCTGATCGCCGTGATGGCGATCTACAGCAGTTGGCCGAAGGGGCCGATCGCCCTGTTGGCTCCGGCATTCCTCGTTCTCGCCCTCGTTGCGGCACTCGGGCTCGGACTGTTCCTGTCTGCCCTGAACGTCCGCTACCGAGATGTCGCCTACGCGATCCCGGTCTTCCTGCAGGTGCTGCCGCTCCTGTCGGGTGTCATGTTCGTGCTCGACCATATCCCAACCAAATGGCAGTGGGTCCTGGCGGTCAACCCGATGACTGCGGTGATCAGCGGTTGGCGCTGGACACTGTTGGGTGGGACTCCGCCGAACCCCGCTCGGACCGCGCTCGGCGTCGCGGTCGCGCTCATCATGTTCATCGGCGGTCTCGCGTTCTTCCGCTCCACCGAGCCGCGGTTCGCGGACACGATCTGATGGCTTCCGCGATCACGGTGGACGGGCTTGGCAAACGCTATCGCCTGGGTCAGTACAGGGCCGCGTACGGCACCCTGCGCGATTCGCTCGCTCAGGCTGCCCGACGCGTCGGGCATGGCCAGCGCGACCACCACGAGGATCCCGAGCTCTGGGCGCTCAAGGACGTCTCGTTCGAGGTGGCGGAAGGTGACGTGGTCGGTGTCATCGGACGAAACGGCGCGGGCAAGTCGACGCTTCTGAAGATCCTCACTCGAATCACCAGCCCGACGACCGGGCGGGCCGAGATTCGTGGCCGCGTCGGCAGCCTGCTCGAGGTCGGCACCGGTTTCCACCCGGAGCTGACCGGTCGGGAGAACATCTTCCTGAACGGGTCGATCCTCGGCATGAAGCGCCGCGAGATCGGGCTGAAGCTGCCGGAGATCATCGACTTCGCCGGCGTCGAGAAGTTCATCGACACGCCCGTCAAGCGCTACTCGAGCGGC
>JBBQPW010000161.1:0-5831 GCA_038216845.1 Gaiellales bacterium
CTGGTCGCCGATCGTCACCCGGTCGCCGAGCCGGATCGGCTGGGTGAACGCGACGAGCACACCTGACCCGAGGTTGCCGAGCGGCGTGTTCAGCGCAAGTCCGGAGAAGACGGCGAGAACGGCGCTCGACGCGAGCATCGCCCGTCCCACCTCCGAGGTCTGCGGGTAGATCGACAAGACGCTCCAGATCCCGATCAGCCCGACAAGCGCGACGACGATCCGCACGAGGAAACTGAACGTCGTGCGTCGTCGCGCCACCGCGGTCGCGTCGTTTTCGGCGTTGCGGCGCTCCCACGCGGCGAACCCGGCGCGCATCGCGTAGCGCACGACGAGAACAACGGCGATCCAAACTGCCGCGGTGACGAGCGCGCGGACGCTGCGGTCGGAGAGGTCCACGTCGAGCGCCTACTCGGCGACGGGCTCCCGTTCGAGCTCGAACGCGGCGTGCAGGGCGCGCACCGCTCGCGGGATCTCGTCGCGTTCGATCATGCACGAGATCTTGATCGGCGAGGTCGAGATCATCTCCAGGTTGATGCCAAGGTCGGCGAGCGTGCGGAACATCTTCGCCGCGACGCCCGGGTGGGAGCGCATGCCGGCGCCGATCAGCGAGACCTTGCCGAGGCCGTGGTTCTCCTCGACCTCCATCGCGCCGAGCTCCGCCTCGGCGACCGCGATGGCAGCGCGCGTCGTCGGCACATCGTCGGTGGGGACGGAGAACGACAGCTCGGCGACACCGTGGACGACGTTCTGGATGATCGTGTCGACGTTGACGGCGGCTGCCGCAGCCGCGTCGAAGACCGTCGCCGCGGCGCCCGGCCGGTCGGGAATCCCGCTCAGCGTGAAGACGACTTCGGACTCGTTGTGAGTCACGGCGGACACGATTGGCTGCTCCATCCCCGTATTCTCCTGAATCCACGTCCCCGGCTCGTCGGAGAACGTCGAGCGTGCATGGACCCGGACGCCGTGGTTGCGGGCGAGCTCGACCGAGCGGAGCATCAGCACCTTGGCTCCGGAGGCCGACATCTCGAGCATCTCCTCGTATGAGATCGCCGCCAGTTTGCGCGCCTCGGGGACGATCCGCGGGTCGGCGGTGAACACGCCGGGCACGTCCGAGTAGATTTCGCACGCTGCCCCAAGCGTCGCCGCCAGCGCAACAGCCGTCGCGTCCGTGCCGCCGCGACCGAGGGTCGTCACGTCCATCGTCTCGCGCGAAAAGCCCTGGAAGCCGGCGACGAGCACGATCTTCCCCTCGGCGAGCGCGGCCTCGATCCTGGTCGCGCGAATCTCGGTGATCTTCGCCTTCGTGTGAGACGAGTCGGTGAGGATGCCGGCCTGCGAACCCGTGAGCGATACGACGTCGTGGCCGAGGTCGTGGATCGCCATTGCCACGAGCGCGCAGGCGATCCGCTCACCGGTCGACAACAGCATGTCGAGCTCGCGCCCGTTCGGGTCGGGCGAGACGTCGTGCGCGAGGGCGATCAAGCCATCCGTCGTCTTCCCCATCGCAGAAACGGTGCCGACAACTTCGAGCCCGCGCTCGTGGGCGGCGGCGATCTGGCGCGCGACGTTCTTGATCTTCTCGGGATCGGCGACCGACGAGCCGCCGAACTTCATCACGACACGCTTCGGTTGGTCGGCGGCACATTCAGGCACGACGCCCATTGTCGCGGCACCGAGCGTTTCGCGGAGCGAGAACGCGTTCTGTAGCGTCCTTGCGATGCGATGGACTAGGGATGGAACACGCCTCGAGCGGGTTCGCGCGCTGATGGCCGATCGCGGGCTCGACGCGCTCGTGGTGCGCGCCCCCGACAACGTCCTCTACCTGACGAACTTCTGGGGCATGAAGGGGTTTGAGGCCGTCGTCTTCCCGCGTGAGGGCGAGCCGACGCTCGTCACGCTGACGGCCTCCGAGGAGGATGCGCGGCGCACCGCGTGGACGGACGACGTCCGTCTGGTTTCGGGCTACGAGCCCACCGATCCGCGACCGGCGCCGCTACGCGCGCTCGAGATCGCCGCCGGCATCGCTCGCGAGCACGGCACGGTCGGGCTCGAGCTCTCACTCGGCACCCAGGCGACCGACCGCATGGTGGGCGAGCCGACGACGTACACGAAGGGCTGGTTCGACGCGTTCCCGGAGGCGCTCGACGCGACCGGCCTGCTCAGCGAGGTGCGCGCGGTCAAGACCGCGCAAGAGGTCGAGCGGATGAGGCTCGCGAACGAGATCGCCGCAGCGGCCATGGAGCACGTCTCCGAGCGCATCCAGCCCGGTCAGACGGAGGCGCAGGTGGCGGCGCTGTGGCAGGCGTTCGTCCACGGTGAGGGAACCGGCTGGCAGGGGAAGGTCGACCTCGCGTTCGGGTTCTCGCTCATCTGGGCCGGCAAGGGCATCAAGACCTTTACGGCGACCTCGAACCGGCCGGTCGTCGCGGGCCAGCCGACGCTGTTCGAGATCTGGGTCTGCGCCGACGGCTACTGGTGCGACCACACGAAGAACCTCGTCTGCGGTGAGCTCGAGCCGGCCTTCCGCGACCTGGAGGAGCGGCTGCTCGCGGTGTATCGCGACGGCATCGACTTCTGCCGGCCCGGTGCGAGCCTGGCCGACCTCGACCTACAGATGCGTGCGGGGATCGACGCGATAGGCTCGCCGGTTCCCGTCTCGCACGGCATCTGCCACGGCGTCGGCGCGCGGGCGCACGAGCCGCCGTGGGCGCACCAGGCGGCACCTGGCGAGGTGCTGGAGGGAATGGTTCTTGCACTCGAGCCAGCCGTCTACTGGGAAGGTGGGGGAGGCCTTCGCGTCGAGGACAACTTCCTGATCACGGCGTCGGGAGCGGAGCAGCTGTCGCCGTTCCCCGACGGCATCGTCCAGGCACGCTCCGGCATGTGAGCTCTCAGCCGAGCAGGAACCGCGTGACGGCGGCGACGAACGCCTCGCGCTGCTCGATCCACAGCATGTGCCCGCACTCCGGCAGGCTCACGAGCTCCGCGCGGCGGACGAGAGCGGTGACCTCCCTCGCGCACGCCGGCCCGTGACGAAGTCGTCCTCGCCCGCGATAACGAGCGTAGGAGTTGCGATCGTAGGCAGCTGTGCGCTCGCAGGTCGAATGTCGAAAGACCTCGGTCCCCCAGAGGTGCATGGCATCGGCGTTCGGAATGTCGTCCGCGACAGCAGCTGAGTAGCGCTGAGCCCGTCCGTCGTAGCGACGGAAGTACAGCGGCATCATGTCGGCCATCGCCTGACGGAGCTGTCCACCCGTAGCGCTGGCGGCTGCCTCGAGATCGAGTGCCGCTTTCGCCTTCGCGAACATGGCTCGGCCATGCAGCGGGCGACTTATGTGTTAACCCCGACCAGCTCGCGGAGGACGTGGTACCCGGTCGCCTGCGCCTCCTGAATGCGGGGAATGTGCTCGGAAGGAGTGACGATGACGTGGTCCGCCAGTCGCTCGGCGAGGATGCGGCCGCCGTCGTAGCCGACGAATGCGATCGTGCGGAGGTCTCGGCGGCGGGCCTCGGCGAGCGCCTCGATGATGTTCTCCGAGCCGCCGCTCGTCGAGAGCGCGAGCGCAACGTCGCCCACGCGGCCGTGCGCAATCAGTTGGCGCTGGAAGAGCGCATGCGGCCCGATGTCGTTCGCGAGCGCCGTGAGGATCGATGTGTCCTCGGTGAGGTCGACCTCCGCGAGTGCAGGCCAACCCTGTGGAGCCGATCGAAAATCGGCCACGACGTCCATCGCGTCGGTCGCCGAGCCGCCGTTACCGAAAGCGAAGAGCCTGCCGCCGTGCGCGAAAGCCGCGCGCAAGGTGTTCGCTGCCGCCACGAGCTCGTCGCGGCTCCCGAGGACGGTGCGCTCGCGCAGCTCGCTCGCCTCCTGCGCCTTCATCATCACCGAGCCGCGCACGTCGTCGACGACCGCCTCGACGTCCCCGGCTTCGGCGCTCAGGAAAGGATAGAGAAAGCTCGACGCGCCGCCGCCGCTGGACGAGCGGTCCAGATGCTCGAAGAAGACATGGACGAGCTCCCAGAGCACGTGGTACAGGGTCTCGACGAGCTCCTGCGCGACGAACGGGTCTTCGCAGCGTGGCACGAAGACCCAGTCGGCATCGACGTTCTCGAAAGCGATCGTCAGGCACCCGCGCGAGCGCGCAAGTGCGAGCGCTGCCGCCGCATCGAAGCTCTCTGCTACGCCGAAGGCGATCACCATGTCTCTCGGCTCGAGGAGGAGTTCGGCCTGCGCGGCGAGGCTACCCCCGTCCGGGACGAGCGCGAGCGCCGGCAGCGCGCGCTTGCCGACGATCACCGGGTGGACGAACTCGACCGCGACATGGCGGGCGTCGGATCGTGTCTGCGGCGACGCGCCGATCGCGAGCAACCTGCCCCCGGCCGTGAAGCGCTCCGCCAGGGTATGGCAGAGGCGTGCAATCCGCTCGGCCTCCGCCGCGAAGAACCGCTCGCCGGCCGAGGCGCGGCGTCCGACGAGCTCTTCCAGACTCCATGTCCCCGTCGTAGTCGCACTGCTCACAGCGCGGCTGGTCACACTGCGGCCGGCTCCCTCGTGGCCGCTCTCACGAGCCAGTCGCGCCACGCGTCGAGCCCCTCACCCGTCTTCGCGCTCACGAGCATGTGCTCGACGCCAGGATTGACGTCGTCGAGGTTCGCGAGGAACTCCTCGAGGTCGAAGTCGAGGTGGGGCAGCAGGTCGATCTTGTTCACGAGCACGAGCTCGCAGGCGCGGAACATGAGCGGGTACTTGAACGGCTTGTCCTCGCCCTCCGTCACAGACGAGACCATCACACGCACGTCCTCACCGATCCGGAACTCGGCCGGGCAGACGAGGTTGCCCACGTTCTCGATCACGAGCAGGTCGAGGTCGGCGAGCGGCAACGAGGGAAGCGCCGAGCGCACCATGTTCGCGTCGAGATGGCACTCGCCGCCGAAGCCAGGGTCGGTGTTGATCTGCGCGACGGGAACATGCCCACCGGTGCGCGTGTGTACCGCCGCGATCCGTTCGGCATCCTGGGTTCCCTGGACGTCGCCCTCGAGCACCCCCACCCGGACACCCTCCAATGACCCGAGGACCGTCTCGAGCAGAGTCGTCTTGCCGGCGCCGGGAGAGCTCATCAGGTTGACGACCGTTACCCCGGCCCGGTCGAAGTCGGCCCGGTTTGCCTGCGCGATCGTGTCGTTGGCGTCGAGGACGCCCTCGAGCACCTTCACCTTGGTGCGATGCATGCGTCCTCCTTGTGTCCGTTGGTTGCTTCGCTCATCTCTCCGCTCATCTCCTCGATCTCGATCGAGTCGACTCCGAGCTCCTCCCCGCGAATCGCAGCGACGTTCCCACTCGCGCAGGCCGGACACCGGAAGGGAGGCTCGTCGATCGTCCATTCATGCTCGCAAGCAGCACAACGCAGGACCGCCGGGATGATCTCGATCTGGAGTCGAGCGTGTTCGCACACGGAGTCCCGCGCCACCATCCCGAAGCAGAACTGGAGCGAGTCGGGCACGACCTGCCGCAACCTCCCGATGGACACATTGACGGTCACAACCGGTCGTCCGCCTGCGTGCCGCTCCACCGTCGCCACGATCGCGCTTGCGATCGACAACTCGTGCATCAGGCGCGGAGCTCGTCGATCGTGTCCGCTACGAGACCGACCGCCCGCTCGACGGCCGCTTCGACCGGGGCCGACAGGCCCATCCCGAAGTCCTCTATCTCGGCCGGCTCGCAGGCCACGACGATCACCTTGCCGGGCCAGCCGTTCACGGACTTTATGAACCGGAGGACGGTCTGTGGATCCATCGCGTGGGGGTCGATCAGGTCGCCGTCCTCGATTCCC
>JBBQPW010000162.1:0-5812 GCA_038216845.1 Gaiellales bacterium
GCGCCGTCCGGCGCGACGCGTTCCTCGCCGCGGGCGGCTTCGACGCGGCGCGCTATCCGGTGCCGTCGATCGAGGACATCGAGCTCGGCGGGCGACTGGCGGCTGCGGGCCGGATCGTGCTCGACCCGCAGCTCCTCGGGACGCATCTAAAGGAGTGGACGCTCGCCGGCATGGTCGAAACTGACTTCGCGCAGCGCGGTGTGCCGTGGGTCGAGCTACTCCTCGAGCGCCGCGAGTTGCCGACGGCGCTCAACCTCGGCTGGCGCGAGCGGGCGAGCGCGGCCGCGTCGGTCGTCGGCGCCGTGTCGCTTCTCCGGCGCAAGCCGGCCCTCACGGTCATGGCCCTCGGCACTCTCGTTGCCCTGAACCGCGACTTCTACGCGCTCCTCGCGCGGAAACAGGGTGCCGCGCGCGCGGTCGTCGGCGTCGGCCTACACGCGATCCATCACCTCACCGCGGCGAGCTCTGTTCCCGCAGGGGCGATCGCCTACGTCCGTCGCAGAGGAATCTCGTAGCAAACTCGCGTGACTTTCAACCGTTCGCCTGTCACGGGACAGGCGAAAGGTCTCAGGCCCGGATGACTGTCCCGCATGGATGCTCGCCTGCGTTGGGCGCAGGCGAATCTCGTGACGAACGCGTGCGACTCTTGACCGCTCGCCTGTCACGTGACAGGCGAGGGTCGAGATCGTCACCGAAGGCGCACGGGTTTCGTCAAGCCTTGGCGACCGCCAGCTCGGGACCGAGGTGGATCTCGACCGCGAGCGTCTCCGCCTTGATCCACTCCTCGTGAGCGAGAAGGTCCTCGTCCGACGCGGGGATCGTGAGCACGATCCGGTCGGTCAGCTCGAGGTCGGCATGCCGACGCATCGAGTTGACACCATGGACGAGCTCGTTGACGCGCGCCTCGAGCAGTAACTCGTCGTCGAGTGTCGTATCGAGCGCCACGGTCACGCCGTCGAGCGACGCGACGGCCCAGCCGTCCTTGCCCGTTCGCTCAACAAGAACCTCGTAAGCGCCCAGGTCGCGACCCGCAACGCGAAAGCGGTCTTCGCCCAGATCCTCGAAGTCTCCGGCCGCCAGAGCAGCCCGAACAGCGCCGAGGTCCTTCCCGAGCTTTGGCCCAAGCACCGGTAGGTTCGGCTTCACGGTCAGCTGCGTCGCGTCGACGTTGCCGAAGACGACCTCCTTCACGCGCAGCTCGGCCGCAAGTTCGCCCGCGTGCGCCTCCGCACGCGGCGCCCCCTCGACGACCAGTCGCCGCAGTGGCTGGCGCACTTTGAGGGAGACACTCTGACGCGCCTGGTGTCCGAGCGTCACGACGGCACGAAGCTCCGCGACATCCGTGAGCAGCGACTCATCTGGCGGCCCGCCCTCCGGCCAGCCGGCGAGGAAGACCGACGCCGGGGCGCCGTCCACGGACCGCACGAGCACCTGCCACAGGTGCTCGGCCAGGAACGGCACGAGCGGCGAGACGACACGCAAGCCCGTCACCAACGCGTACCAGAGCGCGCGAAACGCAGCCTCGTTCCCCTCCCAGAAGCGGCGTCGCGAGCGACGGATGTACCAGTTCGAGACGTCGTCGACAAACTCGTCGAACGCGCCGATGACATCGACGGTGAGCCAGCGCTCGTAGCCGGCCTCGGCCTCGGCGACCAGCTGCCGCGTCCTCTCGAGGAGCCAGCAGTCGAGCGGCTCGAGCTCACCGTCCGGCCCGTCCGCCAGATCAGCAAACCGCGGCTCGAAACCCGCGATATTCGCGTACTGGACGAGAAACGTGGTCGAGTTCCACAGCGTCAACAGTCGGCGCTTGATCTCCTGCGCAGGCCCGAAGCCGAAGAGGAGGTTGCGATCGGGCGGCTGCGCGCAGTACTGCCAGCGCATCACGTCGGCGCCCATGCGCGCGAACGCGTCTGGCGCATCGATCGTGTTCCCCCACGAGCTGTGCATCTCGCGGCCGGTCTCGTCGAGCATCTTCTCGTAGCCGAGCACCTTGCGGAACGGCGCTTGCCCGGTCAGTGCGACCGACATCAAGAGCTGCGAATAGAACCAGAGGCGAATCTGCTCGCGCATCTCCGAGACCCAGTCAGCGGGAAACCAGCGCTCCCAGTACGCGTGATCGGGCAGGTCGGCGGTCGTCAACTCGCGCGCAGCCCCGGTCCCGTAGCCCTCCTTCACGCACTCGTCGTTCTGCCAGCCCAGGGTCGAGAACGGGACGATCCCGGCGTCGAGCCAGACGTCGCCGACCTCGGGGATCCGCCGCACAGCCCCGCCGCACTCGGCACAGGTGATCGGCACGTCGTCGATCCAGGGTCGCCTCAACTCCTCGAGCTGATCGAGGCCGCCGACGGCACGTCGCTCCAGCTCGGCGCGCGACCCGATCACGTTGAGATGGCCGCACGAGCATGGGTAGAACGGGAGTGGCAACCCGTAGTAGCGGCGGCGCGAGATGTTCCAGTCGCCCATGTTCCGCAGCCAGTCGTCCATGCGCTTGCTCATGTAGGCGGGCGTCCACTCGACCGTCTGATTCGCGTCCAGCATCGGCTGGCGCAAATCGGCGACCGAGATGAACCAGTCGTCGGAGATGCGGAAGATCAACGGTGTGTCGCAGCGCCAGCAGTGCGGGTAGCGGTGCTGGTGGAGACCTGCGGAGACGAGGAGGCCGCGCTCCCCCAGATCACCGACGATCTGGTCGGCGGAGTCGGCGGTCGACAGCCCGTGCAGCCAGCCGTAGTCGTCGTAGAAATGCCCCGATTCGTCGACGGGGGTCAGCAGCGGCAGGTCGTGCACGCGCGAGAGCTCGAAGTCCTCGCCGCCGCAGCCAGGCGCGATGTGGACGATCCCGGTGCCCTCCTCGAGTGACACCTCGTCCCACGGGATCACGCGGTGCTCAACCGCACCACCAGGCCCAAGCCCATCGAACGGACCGGTGTAGCGCAGCCCGACAAGGTCAGCGCCGCGCGATCGCGCGACGAACCGCTCGTCCGGATACCGCGCGACCGCCACCCACTCTCCGTTCTCCCGTCGCCCGTACTCCGCCTCCGGATTCACCGCTGCTGCGACGTTCGCCGGCAGCGTCCAAGGCGTCGTCGTCCAGATCACGAGCGACTCGCTCGGTCGCTCCAATAGTGGGAACCTGACGAAGAGAGACGGATCGGCGCGGTCCTGGTAGACGCCGGCCTGGGACAGCTCATGCTGTGAGAGCGACGTCCCGCAGCGCGGGCACCACTCCGTCGATCGATGCCCGAGGTACAACCAGCCGCGCTCGTGCACCAGCGCCAGAAAGCGCCAGATGTATTCGATGTTGGTGTCCGAAAAGGTGAAGTAGTCGTTTCCCCAATCCATCCATTGACCGAGGCGGATAGACCCCTCCGTCAGCTTCTGCGAGGACTTGACGACGACGTCGCGACACTTGCGCGCGAACTCGGCCAGCCCGTACTCCTCGATCTCGCGTTTGGAGTTCAGCCCGAGCTCCCGCTCGACGCCGACCTCGATCCACAGACCCTGGCAGTCGAACCCGTTCTGGTACCGCTGGTGGCAGCCGCGTAACGCTTTGTAGCGCTGGAAGACATCCTTCAGTGTGCGCCCCCAGGCAGTGTGGACTCCGAGCACCATCCGGTTCGCCGTGACCGGCCCGTCGACGAAGCTGAACGTCGGCCCAGCCGCGTTCAACGCGCGCAGCTGCTCGAACGTCCTCTCCCGCTCCCACAGCTCGAGAATCGCCCGCTCATGCGCGTCGTAATCGGGTTCCTTGGGAAGCGGCGCGAACACTCGGTCGATTCTATGGAAGAGGTTCGTCTTCCCACTCGTTCAGACTTCTGTCAGAGTGGAAACTCGTTAGCGAAAGGAACGCATGGCCACCGCAGTGAAATCTGAGACTTTCGATCAAGAAGTGCTCCAGAGCGACATCCCCGTCCTCGTCGACTTCTGGGCGGAATGGTGCGGACCGTGCCACGCCGTCGCGCCGGTGCTCGACCGAATCATCGAGGAGCACCCGGGCGAGCTCAAGCTCGTCAAGGTGAACATCGACGAGGAGCACGAGCTCCAGCAGCGCTACGGCGTGCAGTCGATCCCGACCATGATCCTGTTCAAGAACGGCGAGCCTTCTGCGGCCGTCGTCGGCGCACAGCCGAAGGGCGCGATCGAGCGCTCCCTCGGCCTAGTCGCCGTCTAAGAGGCTTCTCCAACCCTCCCCCCTGTTCGAAGGGCCGGCATCGCCGGCCTTTCGAACTTCTAGGGCTGCTGTTTTGCACTCCAGGCCTCGAGGGCGTCGGCGAACGTCGTGAACGCGAGTTGCTCGCGCGGCGGCAGATCGTCCGGCGCGAACCACCGCAGCTCGGAGACGTCATCTGCGGGCCGCATCGTGCCGGAGACGATCCGGGCCTCCCAGTAGAGGTTGAGGATCGACTCGGCCTCGGCCGTGGCGCCGTAGGTGTCCATCCAGACGCCGTGGAATGCGCCCGGCGAGATCTCCAGGCCGGTCTCCTCGAGGAGCTCACGACGCAACGCGTCAAGCGGGTGCTCGCCCTCCTCGACGAAGCCGCCCGGCACGTCCCAGAAGCCTGCGGATGGCTCGACCGCCCGGCGCGCAAGCAGGAGACGCCCGGCATCATCGACGATGAGTGCGCACACGGTCGGCTTTGGGTTCGCGTACACGACCAACCTGCAAGTCGAACACGCCACACGCGCGGGCGCAAGGTCGAGATCGAGCTCGGCGCCGCAGCGCGGGCAAAGCCGCCAGCCGTGGAGAACGCCCATCGCGGCGCTACCGTACCCGCATGAGCCCGAAGTTCGTTCCTGCCTCGATCACGGAGCTGCAGCGCGTCGGGCTTCTGGCGTCGCTCCCGGGCGAGACGCTCGGGAAGCTCGCCGAGCGGATGCGCCGCGAGGATGTGCCAAGCGGCACCCGGATCGTCACCGAAGGAGCAAGCGACGACCGCTTCTTCGTTCTTCTCTCCGGCATCGCGGCGGTAACGCAGGCCGATCGCGGCGCCCGGAGCCTCCTCCGCCCCGGCGAGACGTTCGGTGAGGTGGCCGCGACGATGGGTGTTGCGCGCACTGCCACCGTCACCACCCTCACGCAATGCACCGTCGCGAGCTGCGACCGGGCGACGTTCGACGAGCTCGTCCGACCCGTCTTCGCCGACGACGCCTGACCAAGAGCCCCGTTTTTAACGAATCTCGACGCGACGGCCGCGGATCGCGCTCGTCAGACGCGTCGTGTAGCGCAGGTCTGCCACCCGATGCGACGACCGGCTGCAACGGCGCGTCATCCTCACCGCCGAAGCGGACGCCATTCGAAGCGCCCCCATTGTCCGGCGCAGCGCCCGGTTTCCCGATCGTGATCCGGTCGCGGCCGGTCTGCTTCGACACATAGAGCCCCTGGTCGGCGACACGCAGGATCTCGTCGAGATTCGACCCGTGGAACGAGTCGGTCACACCGAAGCTCGCCGTGAAGGCCGGGTGATCGCCCGTATGGGCAGCTCCGAGAACGGCGCGGAGACGCTCGAGCACAGTGACCGCCTGGCCGTCGTCGAGACCCGGCAATACGATCACGAACTCTTCGCCACCGAGGCGCGCAACGATGTCCTCGCCACGTACGACGCCATGCACGACCTGCGAGAACAGCCGGAGTGCGTGACTCGGATGCAGTCGCCCGATCCTTTAGTTCGGCGGTCGCGTCAGGCCGGCGCCGTCTCAGCGTAGACAGCGTCCGAAAGGCGTGGCCACGCCTCTTTCGCCCACTCGCCGAACTCTCGCGTCGTGAGAGTGGCGAGGGCCAGCCCCGCAACCGGGTCGACCCAGAGGAACGTGC
>JBBQPW010000163.1:0-5812 GCA_038216845.1 Gaiellales bacterium
CCGGTCGAGACGATCGTTCCGTCGCCGACCACGACCGGGGGTAGCGGCTCGCGCTTGGCGGTCGAGCGGGGCGAGAGGGTGGGCTGCTTGCCGACGACGGCGTTCTCCAGCACCTTCACTCCCTCGCCGAGGACCGTGCCGGGGTAGACGGTCGCGCTCGGGTGGATGTATGGGGTCAGGTCTTGCATTCACACATCCGAGGTCGAGCCATGTGTGAATGCAAGACCTGACCCCATGTCACGCAGGCGCGCCGGAGCGGAGCGATGCGGTAAGCCGGTCGAGCGTGCGCACCACGGCAAGGCCGTCGGTTGCCTCGCGGTAATCGCCGGGGCCGTCGGCGACGAGCTTCAGGAAGTGCTGCAGCTCCAGGCGTAGCGGCTCGTCGTTCGAGATCTTGGGGCTGAAGATGTCGCCGGTGCGCGTCCGCCACTCGCCATACGTCTCGGCCGGCTCCCAGGGCGCCTTGTCGTAGACCGTCACCTTGCGCTCGAGCTCCATGTCGTCGAACACGACCATCTTCTCGCGGCCGACGACGGTCATCTTCCGCATCTTGTGCGGGTCGAGCCACGACAGGTGCATGTGTGCGATCTTCCCCGACGGGAAGCGGAGGAAGCAGAAAACGACGTCCTCGATGCCCTTCTGCAGGTAGTCGACGCCGTGGGCGACGGCCTCGCTCGGCTCCTCGCCGAGCAACCAGAGGATGACCGACAGGTCGTGGACGCCGAGTGACCAGAGCGCGTTCTCGTTCGACCGGATCACGCCGAGGTTCTGCCGGTTGCCGTACACGCAGGCCACGTCGCCGAGCTCCCCCGTATCGACGAGCTCCTTCACCTTCGCGAGACCGGGGTGATAGAGGAGGAGATGACCTGGGAACAACACTTTCTCGGCTGACCTGGCCAGGCCGAGCAGCTCCTCCATCTCCTCGGCGCGCATCGCGGGCGGCTTCTCCACAAAGACATGCTTCCCGGCCACGAGTGCCTTCTTGGCAAGGTCGAAATGAGTTGGCACGGGGGTCGCGATCACGATCGCATCGACCGTGTCGTCTTCGATCAGGCTGTCGAACGACCCGGTGACCTGGGCCGCCGGATACCGCGCTTCGTACTCGGCCTGCCGCGCCGGGTCGGTGTCGCAGACCCAGGCGAGCTCCGCAAGTTCGCCGACGACTCGCACGACGTTCTTGCCCCAGCCACCGACTCCGGCGTGGCCGACGCGGATCACAACTTCCAGACCTTGGGGCTCGTGACACCGTGCCGTCCGACCGCATTCCGGAGATCGACGACGAGCGCCGCGTCGTCGACGAGCTGCACGTAGTCGATCGCCGAGTGGGCGGTGGCGATCACGACCGCGTCGTAGGCGGTCGGCTCGAACGGGACGGACTCGAGCTGGACGCCGTGCTCGGCGAACGACGGTACGTGGGGATCGTGGTATGCAACATCCGCTCCGGCGTTCTGCAACAGGTGGATCAGCTTGACCGCGGGCGACTCGCGCATGTCCGAGATGTCGGCCTTGTAGGCGACGCCGAGCACCAGGATCCGCGAGCCCTTCAGCGACTTGCCGGCCCCGTGGTTCAGCGCCTGCGATACCCGCGAGCGGCAGTAGTACGGCATGTCTGCATTCACCTTGCCCGCGAGCTCGATGAACTCGGTCGTGAAATCGTATTCGCGCGCTTTCCACGTCAGATAGAACGGGTCGATCGGGATGCAATGCCCGCCGAGGCCGGGGCCAGGTTGGAACGGCATGAAGCCGAACGGCTTCGTCGCGGCCGCGTCGACGACCTCCCATACATCGATGCCCATCCGGTCGCAGAGCTGCGCGAGCTCGTTGACGAGTGCGATGTTGACCGAGCGAAAGATGTTCTCCAGGAGCTTCGTCAGCTCCGCGGCTTCGGGCGAGGACACCCGATGGATCGTGTCGACGGCTGCCCCGTAGAGCGCGGCAGCGGCATCGGTCGAGGCCTCGTTCACGCCGCCGACCACCTTGGGCACGTTCTTCGTCGTGAAGTCGGTGCGCCCGGGGTCGACGCGCTCGGGCGAGAACGCGAGGTGGAAGTCCTCGCCCGCCTTCAGGCCGCTGCCGGCTTCCAGCAGGGGCTTGATGTCGTCCCGCGTCGTGCCCGGGTAGGTGGTCGACTCGAGCACCACCAGATGGCCGGGCCTAAGGCGCTTTGCGATCTCGCGGGTCGCGCCGAGCACGATCGAGAGGTCGGGCTCGCGCTGCCGGGAGAGCGGAGTCGGAAGCGCGATGAGGATCGCGTCCGTGTCTCTGAGGACGTCATAGTCTGTTGTCGCGTCGAGCAACCTGCTCTCGGCGAGGTGCTTCAGCCGTGCTGACGGGACGTCTTCGATGTAGCTCTCGCCCGCCCGGATCGCGGCGACGCGGTCGGCGCTGACGTCGACGAGCACGACCGACTTCCCTGCTTCCGCGAAGACCTGAGCGAGAGGGAGCCCGACGTAGCCGGCGCCAATGATCGCGACATCGAATCGTTGTGTGCTCTCGCTCATCGGGCGCGCATCGTATCGAGCAGCACCTCGGCGATCCGCTCGGAGGCGTGCCCGTCGCCGTACAGGCCGGGACGATTGGCGGGCATCGTCGCGTCCTCCACGGCAGCCACCATCGCGGCGGGGTCGTCGTCGACGAGCGTATTCACGCCCACTTCGACGGTATCCACCCATTCCGTCGACGGGCGCATCGTCACGCACGGTACGCCGTACCAGTACGCCTCCTTCTGAAGGCCGCCCGAGTCGGTGAGGATTACGCGGGCCTGCGAACTGAGCGCGGCCATCTCGAGATACCCGAGTGGCTCGACGACCTCGATGTGCTCGCCGAGCCGCAGGCTCTCCCGGCGGATCGCCGCGGCCGTGCGTGGATGGGCGGGAAAGACGATTGGCTCCGGAATCCGATTGAGCCCCTCGATGATCCGGCCGAGCCGGGGCTGGAGGACGTTCGCCTCACGGTGGATCGTGGCGAGGAGGTAGGAACCGGCAGCACGTCCCACCGGAACACGCTCGCGCGCGAGCGGCGCGAAGATCCTGGCAGCGTCGGCCATCACGTCGCCGACGACGGCCACCTCGCCGCTGACCTTCTCGGACTCGAGAATCCTCGCCGAGCGAGCGTCCGGTGTAAGGAGCAGCGCCGACAGGCGGTCGACGGCGATCCGGTTCCGCTCCTCCGGCATCGACAGGTCGCCGGACCGGAGACCGGCCTCGACGTGGGCCACTGCGACTCCCGCGGTCGTTCCGGCCAGCGCACCGGCGAGCGTCGAGTTCGTGTCGCCGTAGACGAGAACCCAGTCCGGTCGCTCGGCTGCGATGGCGGCCGCGATGGCGGGTTGCATGGTTTCGGGATCGGCCGTGCGCAGGTCTAACCGGTAGCCGGGTTCATCGAGCCCGAGCTCGAGGTAGAAGATGTCCGAGAGGGTGTCGTCGTAGTGCTGCCCCGTATGGACGACGACCTCGTCGATGCCGGCCATCTGCAAGGCGAGTGACAGTGGCGCGCTCTTGATGAACTGCGGTCGGTTCCCGACGACGGAGAGAACCTTCACGCTAGGTCGTGGCAGCGCGCGCGATGAACCCCTTGACGTCGGCCGCGAGCTTCTCGCGCGAGGGCGTGTGCACGTACATCATGTGGCCGGCCTCGTAGTAGCCGAACTCGACGTTGCCACGCAGCGTCGGGTCGAGCCCGAGATGGCTGAACGTGTACTCGGTCGCGAAGTGGGGCGTGGCGAGGTCGAAGTAGCCGCTCGCGACGAAAACCCTGGTGGCCGGGTTGCGCGAGATCGTCTCCCGCAGCGCCTCCGAGACGTCGACGTGCGCGTTCTTGAAGTCCTCGTAGTCCCAGCTCTCGTGCACCTTCTCGCTGAGGATCTCGTACGGCAACTCGCTCTCGTAGCCGAGCTCGCGCCGGAGGTAGTCGTTGAGCGTCGGCGTGTACAGCCCGATGGTCGCGTCGATGCTCGGATCCGATTCGACGGCATCGCCGTCGACGAAGCGATCGATTCCGGTGTAGCGAGCGTCGATCCGTCCGATCGTGCGTCGTTCTTCGCGCAGGAGCTCCTTGCAGAAGCGCAGGATCTCGATGCGCAGGTCGTACCGCGTCACGTAGTCGACCGAGAGCCCTGTGTAGCCGGCGATGCGTGTCGCGATCTCGTCGAACCGTCCGCTCTCGAGCGTGTCCCCGCGGAAGAGCGCAAGTGTGTAGTCGCCGGCGGCGAACGCCTCCACCTCGTCGAGGAAATCGCGCAGAGGCACCCGCTGGTACGTGTCCGAGAGCCGGCCGTGGTGCCAGGCGGCGGCCGCGTACGTGGGGAGGAACAGCTGATATGGGAGGTCATTGCCGCGCTCGAACGTCCACGTCTTGGAGTCGAAGCCGGCTGTCTGGAAGTTGAGGATCGACGAGATCAGGATCAGCCCGTTGAAGGCGATCCCGTGGCGCTTGAAGAGGTGAGCGGCAAGGCCTGCCGAGCGCGTCGTCCCGTAGCTCTCGCCGGCGAGGAACTTCGGCGAGCTCCAGCGCTCGTGTCGTGTCAGGTAGATGCGGATGAACTCCCCCACCGTCTCGATGTCGCGCTTGAAATGCGCGAACTGCTTCAGCTCCTCGTCCGGAATGGCGCGCGAGTAGCCGGTGCCGACGGGATCGATGAAGACGATGTCGGCCACATCGAGAATGGCGTGCTCGTTGGCGACGAGCTTCCCGGGCGGCGGGCCGGCCATCCCGTTGTCGTCGAGGAGCACGCGCCGCGGGCCGAAGGCGCCGAGGTGGAGCCACACCGACGACGACCCCGGCCCACCGTTGAAGCAGAAGACGATCGGCCGCGTTGCGGGATCGTCGACCCCGTCGCGCGTGTAGGCGACGGAGAAGAACGACGCCTGCTTCTTCCCCTCCTCCTCGCGCAGGATCGTGCGCCCGGCGGTCGCCGTGTAGACGATCTTCTTGCCACCGACCGTGACCGTGTGCGAGGTCTCGACGACGCCTTCCTCGTGATGCGCAGGCGGCGGCGTGTCGTCGGCCGGCTGCTTGGCCGCGTCCTCGTCCTTCGCGTCTGTCTTCGCGCTCTCGTCGGTCATCGACAGACTTTGCCCTTACGCGGCGGGGTAGTGACCCTCGCCGGGCCAGGAGGAGAGGATCATCACGATGCGAGCTCCGCTTTCGCTTGCGACGGCGTGCCGCTCGCCAGGCTCGAACGTGAGCAGTGTTGCCGGCCCTGCCTCGACGGAGTCGCCCCCGGACTCGATTGTTGCGGTTCCCTCGACCACTGTGAGCCAGGCGCGCTCGCGCACCTGGTGGTCGCCAAGCTTCTCACCAGGCCCTAGGCGGATCACGATTGCCCGTGCCCCATCCGCAGTCTCGAGCGCTGCGGCCAAACGATCACCCTCGGGCGCCTCGATCTCGGTCAGGTCCCACGACTGCACGTCGCCGATCCTACTCTCGGACCGTTTCGAGCCGTCTCATACGTGGGATGCTAAGCGCAACGTTCGCCACGAGGGAAAGGAGAGCCATGTCTGTTGCCAAGGTGATCGAGATCAGCGCGAGCTCGACGGAGAGCTTCGACGACGCGGTTCGTGTCGGCATCGCGAAGAGCTGTGAGACGCTGCGAAACGTCCAGGGCGCCTGGGTCTCGGAGCAGAAGGTCGATGTACAGGACGGGAAGATCGTCGCCTTCCGCGTCTCGATGAGAGTCAGCTTCCTGATCGAGTGATCACTGGCGTGCGCGGTAAGGAGCCGGGCCGAGGGGGGCCTCTCGTTGCTAGCTAGAGAGTCTTGGGCCGCGGGCGGCCCCTTTAGGGGTCTTCCGCGATCCGGGAATCCGCGCTAG
>JBBQPW010000164.1:0-5771 GCA_038216845.1 Gaiellales bacterium
CCGAGCCGATCGCGACCCGCGACGAACGCGGCGAGCGCCGCCGCCACAAGCGCAGCCGGGTAGAGGTCGAAGCGGGTGAGGACGAGCGGCCCGAGGAGCAGCGGTGCGGCCGCGGGCAGGGCCACTCCCGCGACGAGTCGAGCTCCGGTGGCACCGAGCGATCGGAGCGCGAGGAACGTGAAGACGACGCACGCGGCTCCGAGCAGCGCCAGCTCGACCCCGAACGCACGCGCGTAGCCGACGGCCCCGGTCGACGCGAGCGATGGCACGACGAACGCCGCGAGCGCGCCCGGCGGGTACTCGGGCCGGAAGTCCCGATACGGCACCGACCCTCGCGCCATCGCGTCGCCGTAGCGCTGGTAGACCGGGACATCCGAGATCTTCGCGTCACCGTGCCAGACGGAGGGCATCGCGATGCAGAGCGCCGCGAAGACGACAAGTGCGGCCGAAAGAACAGCGCCGGGTCGCTCAGTCAGGCTCAACGTTGTTCCTTCCGGCCGGAAGGAACAACGCCAACGCGACGAACGGCAGCGCCCACAGGAGATAGAAGTAGAACCAGTGCGTGAGCACGAGCTCGAACGCGAGGAGGACAGCAGCGGTCAGCGCGGCGAGCTCTACCGGCCCTTTCCGTCGAGGGACGAAGGCGACAAGCATGGCGAACACGGCCGCTCCCACTTCGAGGACGCGCTGGACGAGGTGGAGATTCGGCAGCCCTCGCGCGTGGTATTGCCCCCAGTCCCAGAGCGAGAACGGGGAGTGGCGATCGACCTGCGTCGGAATCGTCCGATGCCAGAACGTCCGCAGCGCGACCCAGAGGTCGGGCTCGAGCAGGAGGATCGAGAACGCGGCGACCGTCGCAACGGCGAACCCGCCGGCGAAACGCAAGGCACGGCGCCGGTCGAAGCGCGGATACGTGAGCCACAGCGGCGCGACCGCGAGCGCCACGAACTTCGTCCAGCCCGACAGCGCAACGGCGACACCGCGCAACGCGGGCTTTTGCAGCGCAAGGAAGCCCCAGATCAGCAGCGCAGGCATGATCGCGTCGTTCGTGTCGGCGAGCAACGCGTACGCAGTGAACGGATAGGCCGCCCACGCGAACAGCAGCGTCACCGCGAGACGTCGGTCGCCGAGGCGCAGGCCGACGAGCACGAGCCCGAAGGCTGCCAGCAGATCCCAGCCGATCGACGTGGCGTGCGCGGCGGGCAGCGTGTCCCACTTGCCGGTCCACGGGTACGCGAGTACCGCAGGCACGTACGCGAGGTAGGAAACAGGGCCATACGTGTCGCCCGATGGGTTCGCGGCCTCGCACCGACCGCTCGTCTGGATGCGTTCGCGGATCTCCCCGGCCGCGTCGGCGGAGCCACATGCGGGCCTGTCTCCCTCGATCGGCATGTGGCCGTACGGCGCCTCGCCGTGAACGATCCGCTCCGCGCCGATCACACCGGCGAACCCGACATCGATCACCCCGTGGGAGGTCTGCACGTTGAGCCCGACGCGGAAGCCGAGGAGGAAGATCGCCAACGCCGCCAGCAACCAGACAGGCGGCATCGTCCGGGACGGTGGCCCGCGCCGGCCGCGGAAGCCAATCCATGCGCAGCGAACCAGGAGGTACGCGAGCGGAGGGTAGACGGCGATCGAGCTCGCGAACACATGGCCGCGCACGAACAGCTCCAGCGAGACGCAGAACGACAGCAGGACGGCGAGATCGAGGTTGCGGAGCGAGCGCAGCCGGCGAAGATCGGCGAGGCCGAGGATGAACGCCACACAGAGCGCGTACCAGACGACGGGCTTGTCGAGGACGGTGCCGCCGAAGGTCTTGCGCCCACCCCGCGCCATCTGCCACGCAACCTGCGGACCTGTCCAGACGTCCAGGACCTGCCCTGTCGAATCGACGACCATGCCGCGTGCGATCTCGCCCGCTCGACCCGACCAGACGTGCGCTGTCCAGCGTCGGGACTGCCGGTCGAAGGTCGCGTCGGTCACCGGATGTGGTGGATAGCGCTCGAGCCAGTGCTCCACCTTCGGGACGCGAAGGAGGTTCGCGATCACTTGCTTCTTGGTCAGCTGCGAGTGACCGCCGGCGACGAACGGCGTGCCGACGAGCCGTCCGGCGGAGTCGTAGACCGGTGCCGTCGGAGTCGTCGCCGCATGCGCCACGGCGGCGACACCGAAGCACGCGACGGCAAGAACTAGAGCGACGCGGCGCATCAGAAGGTCTTAGCGCCGCCCAAAGCTCCACAACTTGTTGCCGAGGAAGTTCAGCGGCACGACGAGGATGATCGCCACGGCCTGCGCGACGATCTTGCCCCAATGCAGCCAGTCGAGGAAGACGGTCAGCCAAAGCTGGTTGACTGCGAACGCGGCAACGGAGACGACGTAGAAGCGCACGCCTTGCGCGCCGAAGTGACCCTTCTGAGCCGCGAACGTCCAGTGGCGGTTCCACCAGTAGTTGCTCGCTGCGGAGACCACGAACGACACCGCGGCGGCCGAGTGCGCGCCGATCCCGAGGAGCAGCTTGTAGACCGCGAGGTTGATTGCGAAACCGCTGGCCCCGACGACGCCGAACTTCGCGAGCTGGATCCAGTTGCGGCGTTGCCGCAGCGCCTCGGCGACGCGCTCCCGCGTCCAGGGTTCAGTTTCGGCGGCCGGACCCTGCATCGCCCGGGACCGTAGCTCAACCGAGAGCTGCGTAGCCCGGTCGCGGGACTCCGAAATGATCCAGCACGAGCGGGGCGACGTCGGTAATGCTGGCCGCCTCTCCTTCGACACCGACCGTCAGCAGGGGAACGAGCGAATCGCCCGCATCGAGCGAGCCGTGTGATCCGCCGCCGAGATGATCGCCACCTCCGAGGTCGGCGAACTCGAAACCGGTCGCCGGCGAGACGAGCAACTCGCCCGCGTTCGGGTTGGCGAGCGCGCCCCACACGCGCCGGAGCGCATTGGGCTGATCGAGGATCGCGACGTCGCCGGAGAGCTGCCAGCCGGCGGCTGCTCCCGCGTCGGGGGCGAAGCGCAGTTCCTCGCCGTCGCGCCGAGCAACCACCTCGTCTCCTTCACGCCAGAGGGCGACCTCGACGGCCTGATCGCCGTCGAGTCGCTGGGCGAGTGTGGCCGCTTCGAGCGTGCACTCCGGCAAGCGGTAGACCATCGCGGCACGGTTGGACGCCGCGACAAGCGTCCCATCGACGCGGGCGAATCGCTCCTCGAGCGTCGCCACCTCTCGAACCAGCGTCTGGCCGTGGTCGGCCATCACGACGAGGGCGTAGCGGTCGAGCAGCTCGTCGAGCCCGCCGGCCGATTCGGCGAGCGCCCCGAGTGCGTCGTCGCAGCGCTCGAGCACATCGAACGCGGCATCGGGCCCGTGGGCGTGTGACGCGTAGTCGTAGTCCGAGAGGTAGTAGAGAAGGAAGTCGAAGCCGTCCCGCGTCACAAGCCACCGTCCGACGGCAGTCGCATAGGCGTCGATCGATCCTGCGGGACGGTTGCGGAAGGAGAGCGGCGCACCCGTCTCGTCGGACTGGAACAGGTTGTAGAAGAAGAAGCGCTGCGGGCCGAAAGCAGGCCCGAGGAGCGGCAGCGATGAGCGGTGCTCGACCCGGCCGCGGTAGGCGGTGAAGTTGACCGCCGCGGTTACGAGACCCGCATCTTCGAGCGCCTCGAACATCGTCACAGCGCGGCGCCCGAGGTGCTCGGCGTTCATGTTCAGGAGCGTGTCGCGCAACGTCTGCCCGATCCCGGCCGCCCACACCGCATGGAACGACGAGCCGTACTCGACGAGCCGCTGCTCGCTACGCCGGTACCAGACGAGGTGCGGGATCTCGTGCACGTCGGGGTAGGAGCCCGTCGCGATCGACGAGAGGCAGACCGGCGTCAGCGAAGGGAACACCGACACCGCGTGCCGGTAGCTCCCGAGATCCATGAGACGGGCGAGCGTCGGCGCGGAGCCGCGCTCGACGGCTGCCTCGAGCATCGCCGGTGTCAGCCCGTCGATGATGGTCAGGATCAGCTTCTTGCGCATTGGAATCTGCGTTGGAATCTGCGTTGGGGACAGACTGACGTCTGTCCCCAACCTGTCTCTCACTTCGCGAGCGTGCGCAGACCGGCGTAGCGCTCGGGAAAACGACGGCGAAGCCGGGCCGCGAGCGCAGGTACGAAGACGGCTTCTGCGTAGCCGAGCACCGGCACGAGCGCGAGCACGGCGACGACGATTCCGGCGGCAGCCACGAGGAACGCGATCCCACCCTTCGTCCCTCCACGCCGCAGCGCGCCGACCACGAGTTGCGCGGCGCCGAGTGCGCCGAGCGAGCCGCCGATCACACCGGCGATAATCTCGGCCGCATCACCGACGACGAAGCCCGCGAGCGCACCCGTCGCAGCTCCACCGATCGCGGCCACGACGATGCCGACCGTCCCACGGGCGAGCAACCCCGCCGCGAGCACTCCGGCGCCGACTCCGACACCGAGCGCCAGCCCGATCGTGTACCACGCACCCATGAAGCAGGAGTGTAAGCGCCGGACTAGTGCCCGGCTTCGAGCCGCGCGATCACGTCGAGGCAGAACGCTGCCGCCCGGGCACCGTCGACCACTCGATGGTCGAACGTGACCGAGATGTTGCCAACCTCCCGGATGACGATCTCACCTTCGCGCACGACCGGTCTCGCCGCAATCCGGTGCAGACCGAGAATGCCGACCTCGGGATAGTTGACGAGCGGCGTCACGACGAGTCCGCCGAGCTTGCCCGCGCTCGTCACCGTGAATGTCGAGCCGCGCACCTCCTCGGGCTTGAGCGTTCCGGCGCGAGCCGACTCGGCGAGCCGCACGATCTCGGTCAGCAGCTCCTCCGGCGACGCAGTGTCGCAACCGCGCACGACGGGCACGACAAGCCCCATCGCGGTCTGGACGGCGAGTCCGAGGTCGTAGCGGTCGAGGTACACGATCTCGTCCCTTTCGAGCCGCGCGTTCAACTCCGGGAACTCCGCGAGCGCCGCGGCCGTCGCTTTCAGGGTTCGCGGCACCAGCATCGCGTGGTCGATCCCGGTGAAGTCGCACTCCTCGACGAATGTGACGGCGGGAATCTCGCGATGCGACGTCGTGACGTGCTCGACGATCAACCGTCGAATCCCACGCACAGGCTCGCGCCGGCCCTCGCGAACCTGGTGCGAAGCGCTCGCGGCCGTGACGTCGTCCTCGGTCACGCGACCATCGGGCCCCGAGCCCGTTACGGTGGCGAGGCCGACGCCGAGCTCCTGCGCCAGCTGTCGCACGGTCGGCGTCGCCCGCACGGCAACCACGGGGTCTGCGGGAACGACCGACAGCTCGGTCTCCGCGGGTTCGAGTTCCGGCTCGTCGGCAGAACCAGCTTCGCCGTCCACCGAGCGCAGCAGCTGCTCACCCTCGTCGCCGATCACGACCAGGACAGCGCCCACCGGAGCGACCTGTCCTTCCGCCACGAGGATCCGGAGGACGGTTCCGGCTGCCGGCGACGGGATCTCCACGGTCGCCTTGTCGGTCTGGATCTCGACGAGCGGATCGTTCTCGGCGAGGACATCGCCCTCGGCCACGAGCCAGCGCGCGACCTCCCCCTCGGTCAGTCCCTCGCCGAGATCGGGCAGCTTGAACTCGTAGGCCACAGCGGGACTCTAAGCGTCAGACTGGTATTCGAAATCCGTCACGAACGCGCACCGATCGGTGAGCTCCCATTCGAACGCCCCGTCGCGAACCGCGAGCGTGTCCGCGTAGAGCTCAGTGCCAGGGTGATGGTGGCCGGGGAT
>JBBQPW010000165.1:0-5762 GCA_038216845.1 Gaiellales bacterium
GAGCCGTGGACGATCAGGCTCGACGCCCGCGGTTCCTAACCGACGTCGTCGCGGCCAGCCTGCCCCTGCGCCGGAGCGTTCCCCTGAGGCCAGGCTATACGAGCTATCCGGGTAAGACATCGTTCTCATGCTCACGGGCTGAGCGGGATACACGGCAGTTACGGCGAGCCGGAGGCGTCGTCCGGGTACCCGTATCCCTGAAGCGAAACGCCGTTTGGTTCGTCGTGGCAACAGCTCGACTTGGATCGAGTAGCGAGTATGTGACAACAGTCGTGCAGACCATCGGGGTCAGACACCGTTTTCTGTCAAGCGATATGTGCGCCGAAAATGGATCAATCCATCCACACACGGTGCCCGAGCGCCTACTCGTAGCGAAGTGCCACGATCGGGTCGAGCCGCGCGGCGCGCCGCGCCGGGTAGTAGCCGAAGAACAGACCAACGCCGAGGGCCACAGCGAACGCCAAGCCAACGGCGGAGGGTGTGACCAGCGTCTGCCACCCGGCGAGGGAGCTGACGAGCCTCGTGGCGCCGATGCCCGCGAGGACGCCCGCGATGCCGCCCAAGGTGCTCAGGACGACGGCCTCGATCAGGAACTGCATCTGGATCCGCCACGGGTCGGCGCCCACCGACTTCCTGATGCCGATCTCGCGGGTCCGCTCGTGCACCGACACGAGCATCATGTTCATGATCCCGATCCCGCCGACGAGCAGCGCGATCCCGCCAAGGGCGAACGTGAGCACGCGGAACGTCGTCGTCGCGCTCTGGGCCTGCTTCACGAGCGCAGCCTGATCCTCGACCGAGAAGTCGTCTGCGTACGAGGCGGGAAGCTGATGCTGTCGGCGGAGCAGCGCGCTGATCGCATCCATCGCGGGAACGATCTCGGATTCGCTGCGGATACGCACGCCGATGCTCTTCGTGTTCGCCCCTCCGAGCAGCACACGTGTGACGAGAGGCAGCGGAACGAAGATGCGGCCGTCGAGGTTCTCGCCGCCGAGCTTCCCCTTGCGGGCCTGCACACCGATTACCTCGAACTCATGGCTGCCGACGCGCACGATCTTCCCGAGTGGGTTCTGGGTGGGGAAGAGCCGCTGCCTCGGGATCTCGCCCAGCACCATGACGCTCCGACCGAAGCCGACGTCGGTAGCGGAGATCAGGCGTCCCAACTGTGCGGTCTGGTTGTAGATGCTCGAGTAGTCCGGAGTGGTTCCGAAGAGGTGCGTGGTCGTCTTGTTGCGGCCCGCCGAGATCGTGAGGCTCTCGACGTCCTGCTGTTGCGCAACGGCTGTGACCATCGGCAGCTTCGCGATCGCGACGGCGTCCTCGGGCGTGAGGGTCCGGTCGCTCGCTGTCTGGACGGTGCCGATGGTAATGAACTCGCCGTCGACGAGAACGACGTTGGCACCGAGCCTGCGAATGCTGTCGCCAACCTGTTTCTGCGCGCCGGCGCTGACGGCCGAGACAGCCACGAGCGACGCGACGCCGATCACCACGCCTAGTGCGGTCAGGCCGGCGCGGAACCAATTCGCGCGGAGCGCTCCGAGGGCGATCTTCCAGAGCTCGAACATGGTGTCAGCGGCTCCCA
This sequence comes from Gaiellales bacterium, assembly GCA_038216845.1. Classification (GTDB taxonomy): domain Bacteria; phylum Actinomycetota; class Thermoleophilia; order Gaiellales; family Gaiellaceae; genus Gaiella. The sequence goes on from JBBQPW010000165.1 coordinate 1,583, forward strand.
ACGACGACCGTCTGGTCGACGCGCTCATCGGCGACGATCAACCCGTCCGCGACGCGCAGGATCCGCGAGGCCCGGCGTGCGACCTCGTCCGAGTGCGTGACCAGGACGATCGTCGTGCCGGCCTCGTTGAGTCGCTCGAGCAGGGCCAGTACCTCCTCGGCGCTCGCGGAGTCGAGGTTGCCGGTGGGTTCGTCCGCAAGCACGATGCTCGGCCTGACCACGAGCGCTCGCGCGATCGCAACTCGCTGCTGCTGGCCGCCCGAGAGCTGAGTCGGCAGATGTGCAGCCCGATCCGAGAGCCCCACCTCGGCAAGGGCCGCCAGGACGCGCGGCCGACGATCCCGCGGTGGGACGCGCGCGTAGATAAGGGGCAGCTCGACGTTCTTGTACGCGGTTGCGCGCGGCAGCAGGTTGTACGCCTGGAAGATGAAGCCGATCTGCTCGCCACGCACGCGCGCGCGACGCGTCTCGTCGAGCGTCGAGACCTCCTCCCCGATCAGGCGGTACGAGCCCGATGTGGGCCGGTCGAGGCAGCCAAGGATGCCGAGGAGCGTCGTCTTCCCCGAGCCCGACTCGCCCATGATCGCAACGAGCTCACCTGTCTGAACGCAGAAGCTGACGCCTCGCAGCGCTTGCACGGAGACATCGCCGCTCCGGTACACCTTCTCGACGTCGGTGAGCTCGATGACGCTCAAGCGGTCAGCCTCAGGCAACCTGGCTCTGTTGCAACTCGACGCGCTCGCCGGCCCGCAGGCCGCGCGTGACCTCGACGTCCTTATTGTTCGCGAGGCCGAGCGAAACCACTCGGGACGACGTTCTACCCGTCTTGTCGACGACGCTGACGACTGCCTGTCCCCTGATGTCGCGTGAGACAGCTTCGAGCGGCACCGTCACCACGTCACGTCGGCGCGCGACGATGATCCGCGCACTGACGTTCATGCCGATTCGAACGCCGGCAACTCGGCTCAGGGCGACCCGGACCGGGAAGGTCACGACCCCACCGTTGTCGACGCCGCTGATCGCCTCGAAGACGACCCGCCCCGGGTACCGCTTGCCACCGAGGGCGTCAACGCTGATCTCCGCGCTCAGGCCCGGCCGGACACGAGCCGCGTCGAACTCGCTCAGGTCGAGGCTGACCGCAAGGTGCGTCAGATCGGCCATCGCGACGATCGGCGTCGCAACGTCGACCGGCGATCCTTGTGCAGCGAAGACGCCGGTCAGTGTGCCACCGGAGGGCGCGCGCACGACCGACTGCTCGAGCGCCGACCGTGCAGCGACGAGCAGCGCTCGAGCGACTTCGATCTTGGACCGATCCTGTGCGAGCAGCGGCCCCGGAGCGCCCTGGGCGAGGGCGACGCTCGCCGCCCTCGCGTTGTCGAGGCCGACCGAGGCAGCCGTGACCTGCGCCTGCGCCTGGCTCGTCGACTCCGCGGCCTTCGAGCGGGCCTGCGCCAGACCGGACCGAGCTGCTGCCAGCGCTTGACGATCCCGCGCAACGATCTGTCCGTTCGCCTTCCTCAGCGCAGAGAGCTGGTCGCGTGCGGAGTTGAGCGCGCCGACCGCAGCGGCGACCTGGGCGCGCGCCTGGTGCTCGCTCTGCGCCGCATTCGCCCCCGTCTGGGAAAGGGCGTCCATCGTCGACTGGACGGCGCCTTGATCCTTGGCCACGACGTCCTGGTCCGAGGCGACCGCGGCCGCCGCGCCTATGCACTCAGTCGAGGTGTCCGCCGTGATCGTCGGCGAGTTGATTCCGCACAGCCGCCGCTCCGTCGCCAGGTCGCGCGCGAGTCTCGACTGATCGGCCGCAAGATCGCGGCGTGCAGCCTCGACGGCGTGCTGCGCCGTGACGATCTGCTGGGCGTCCACCGCAAGGGCATCCGCGAGTGCCACCCGGACACCGGCGAGGCCGTCCTTCGCTGCCGTCACGGCGGCCTCGGCCGCGACGGTCGACTGCGGGCTCGAACCAGGCTTCGCGCGGTCAGCGGCCCGCTGCGCTTTCGCCTGAGCGACCTGCTGTGCAGCCGCCGCAACCGAATCCCGATTCACCCGAACGGCGTGTCGGACCGCATCTCTGCCCCCGTTCAGCGTGGCCACGGCGATATCGACGGCAGCCTTTGCGGAGGCACGAGATTGGGGCGTGACCCCCGAGCGGTCGACTTCGAGCTGAGCCCTCGCCTGGTCGAGCGAGGCCTGCGCCGACACGAGGTTGCCACGGGCGTTCGCCGAGTCGAGCCGCGCGATGACCTGCCCGGCCACGAGATGCTGGCCAGGTGCTACGAGCAATGCCGTAACGCGACCAGCGATCTGCGGGAAGATCGGCTGGGAGCCGTCTGCCACCGAAGCCGTAGCCTGTGCACCCGTCGCGACCACTACCCGCGACGTAACGCGCGCGTCGACTACCTTGCCGAGGGCGCGAACGGACACCACCACGTCCCCAGGCACAGCCGTCGCCGTCGGCACGGACGCCGTCTGGGAACTCGAGCCCCGAAGCTGCCAGGCGACCACGGCGATGACGGCCGCGACCGCGATCCCGACCACCACGAACGACCGCCTCGAGATCGAGCCGAGGACTCTTCGTAGTCTGCTGCCGCCTGCGATCTCCACCTTCGTCCCTCCCCTGCGACGCTCGAAAGCCGGGTTCGCGCGAGAGCGTACGAGCGCAAGATGAACGACAGATGACACGGGCCGAGGTCGGTCATCGGTTCGATCAGTCCCTCGAAAAGCTGCGCAACCCGTGGTAGGTTCGCCCCGAAACAGGTACACGACCACGGGATACGACCACTGGCCCACACCCGCTCGTCATGAAAGGGAGGACTGGCTGTGCCGGGAATCGACGCGAAGTCCGATGCGATCTACGAGCTCGTCGAGGAAGGCTCGGAGATCGAGAAGCTCGCCACCGGCTTCACGTTCACCGAGGGGCCGATCTGGCACCCGACCGAGCAGTACCTGCTCTTCTCGGACATGCCTGGCGATGTGCGGCGCAAGTACACGCCCGACGGCACAGTTGTCGAGATGATGCGGCCCGCAAACAAGTGCAACGGCATGACCTACGACGGCGACCTCAACCTCCTCGTCTGCGAGCACGTCACGAGCTCGCTCGTACGAGAACGGCCAGATGGCAGACGCGAGACCCTCGCCTACCACTGGGACGGCAAGTATCTGAACAGCCCGAACGACGTGTGCGTCCGCTCGGACGGGACGATCTACTTCTCCGACCCGTGGTACGGACGCTTCGCCGGCTTCGGGATCGAGCGGGAGCGCGAGCTGGGTTGGCAAGGCATCTTCCGCATCCCGCCCGGCGGCGGTCAGGATGAGCTCGCACTGGCGCTGCACGAGAACGAGTTCGATATGCCGAACGGCCTCTGCTTCTCGCCTGACGAGTCGCTGCTCTACGTCAACGACACGCCGCGCGCCCACATCAAGGTCTGGGACGTCGAAGCTGACGGCTCTCTCGTCAACGGCCGGATGTTTTTCGAGGGCGTCGGTACCGGTGTCATCGAGGAAGGCATTCCCGACGGGATGAAGTGCGACGAACGCGGCAACATCTGGGTCACGGGGCCTGGCGGAGTCTGGGTTATTTCTCCAGCAGCTGTGCATCTCGGCACGATCGAAGTCCCCGAGAACGTCGGCAACATGACCTGGGGCGACGCGGACTGGCACACGCTGTACATCCCGTCCTCGACGTCCCTTTATTCGATCCGCACCAAGGTCGGCCCGCGCCGCGAGCCCTACATGGGCTAGGAGGAGAACAGGAAATGTCAGATGAGTTGACCCTGGACGCGTCGCGCTGCGCGCTGCTCATCCAGGACCTGCAGAACGACGTGATCATCGACGGCGGCGCCTGGGCGGGGTCCGGCGCGCCTCAGCACGCCAAGGAACAGAACGTCGTCGAGAATGTGAAGGATCTCGCGTCCGCATGCCGATCGAAAGGTGTGCCGGTGATCCACGTCTGGTACATCGTCGAACCCGGCGCTCCGGGGTTGAAGCTGAACGCACCGCTCTTCAACGGTGTCAAGAACGACAGCGGGGTCGTCCGCGGCACCTGGGGAGCAGCGCCGGCGGACGGGCTCGAGCCGAAGGACGGCGACTTCGTCGTCGAGAAGATGCGCATGAGCGCCTGGGAAGGAACCCGCCTGGAGACGCTGCTCGGCGGACTGGGCCGCGACACGATCATCGTCAC
>JBBQPW010000166.1:0-5706 GCA_038216845.1 Gaiellales bacterium
GGCCGGGATGACCGGTGGCGAGTGCTTCCTGCTCGACGCGGACGAGCGCCTCGTGAACACCGATCTCGTCGCCCTCGTCGAGCTGGAGCAGGACGACGAGGAGCGTCTGCTGCGGCTTCTCGAGCGTCACGAGCGCGCGACAGGATCGCCCCGGGCGGCGGCGCTGCTTGCTGATCCGGCCGCTGCAATTCGACGATTCCGCTGCCTGCTGCCGAAGTCGGAAGCGACCCAGTCTCGCATAACGGTACAGAGATCAGCATAATATGCGTAACATGGCCTACGTCTCGATTATCGGCGCCTCCGGGTACACCGGACAGGAGGCCCTCGACCGGGTGCTCGCGCACCGCGAGCTCGAGCTGCACGCCGTCGGCTCCGACTCGCTCGCGGGCCAGGACGCGGTGGCGCTGGATCCACGGCTGAATCGAAATGGCGGCCGCCGGGTGCCGCAGTTCATCACCAACGAGGCTGCGCTCGCCTCCGGCGCGGACATCGTCCTGCTTTGCCGGCCCCACGAAGATGCAGCGGCGCTGGAGCCGCCGGCGAAAGGCGTTGTGATCGACCTGTCGGGTGCACATCGCCTGACGGACGCGTCGCTCTACGAGCGCTGGTACGGGTTTGCCCATCCACGCCCCGACGAGCTCTCCGAGTGGAGGTACGGACTGCCTGAGCTTGCCGCACCCACGGGGCGGTTGATCGCGAATCCCGGCTGTTACGCGACCGCAGCGTTGCTCGCGCTCGGCCCGCTGAAACACGCGATCGACCGTGTCGGCGTCGTCGTCGACGCCAAGTCGGGCATGACCGGCGCCGGCCGGTCGCTGAAAGCAACATCGCACGCCGGCACGGTGCTCGAGAACGTCTCCCCCTACAAGGTCGGCTCCCACCAGCACGTACCCGAGATCGCGCAGGTCCTCGGATTCCCCGTCGCGCTGACGCCTCATCTGCTGCCGGTCAGGCGCGGCCTGATCGCGACCTGCTACGTCCGGTCTACGGGCGCCGACCTGCGCGCGCTTCTCACCGAGTTCTACGCGTCTAGCCATGTCGTCTCGGTGCTGCCTGACGGCGTCGCCCCCGACCTGTCACGCGTGCAGCACACGGATACCGCCGAGATCGGGATCTTCGAGGACTCGTTCACCGAGCTCACGATCGTGATCTGCGCGCTCGACAATCTCGGCAAGGGCGCAGCCGGCCAGGCGATCCAGAACGTCAATCTGCTCTTCGGCTTCGCCGAGACCGAGGGGCTGCGTCTCCAGGGTGTCCTCGTATGAGTGTCACCTCTGCCAAGGGCTTCGTCGCTTCGGGCGTTAGTGCAGGGATCCGGCCCTCGGGCAAGTCCGACGTTGCACTCGTGCACTCGACCGAGCCCTGTGTCGGCGGCGCCATGCTGAGCCGAAACAAGGTGCAGGCGGCCTGCCTCACGGTGAATCGGGAGCACCTTGCCGTCGCCGAACCGCGTGCGGTCGTGATCAACTCGGGCGTTGCGAACTCGGCGACCGGCGAGGGCGGGCTCGCGGATGCACGTGCGACGGCCTCGCATGCGGGTGGCCTGCTCGGGCTCGGGCGTGAAGAGGTACTGGTGCTCTCGACTGGTGTGATCGGGGTCAGGCTGCCGATGGAGAAGCTGCTCGCGGGCATCGCCGACGCGGTTCCGCAGCTTTCGGCGGAGGGCGGCGTCGCAGCGGCCGAGGCGATCATGACGACGGACACGCGGGCGAAGACGGCCACCGTTACGACGCGCGGCTTCACGGTCGGCGGGATGGCCAAGGGGGCGGGGATGATCCATCCCGATCTCGCGACGATGCTCGCGGTCATTACGACCGACTACCCGCTCAGCGCCGGCGAGCCGATCGAGTTCCTCCGTCCCGCGGTCGACGAGACGTTCAATGCGATCTCGATCGACGGCGAGTGCTCGACGAACGACAGTGTGCTGCTGCTCGCGAACGGCGCGTCGGGCGTGCAGCGCACCTTCAAGACGGATGCGGCTTTCCACGACGCGCTGGACGAGGTCTGCGGTGATCTCTCGCGGCAGATCGTCACCGACGGGGAGGGCGCGACGGTGCTGGCCGAGATCAGCGTGTATGGCGCCGTCGACGATGACCAGGCCCGAGCCATCGCGCGTCGGATCGCGACCTCACCTCTTGTCAAGACTGCGCTCTTCGGCCACGACGCGAACTGGGGTCGCGTCCTGATGGCCGCTGGTTCGGCGCCGTACAACGGCGGCTACGCCGACATCGACGCGACGCGAGTGACCCTGTTGTACAACGGTAGCGTCGTCCTGCGCGCGGGCGTGCCGCAGGAAGTCGAGCCTGATGTTTCGGGTCCGAGTTGCGCGATCGATCTCGATCTCGGTTTGGGAACGGGCTCGGCCAGCTACCTGACGAGCGATCTCTCATACGAGTACGTCCGGATCAACGCGGAGTACACGACATGAGCGGCCGCATCGTCCTGAAGGTCGGTGGCCGCGTGGCGGCCGAGGCGGCGGCCCACGCGCTAGCTCTCGCCGCGTCCGGGTATGAGGTGATCGTCGTCCACGGCGCCGGCCCTCAGATCTCGGGCGAGATGAAGCGGCGTAGGCTTCCGGTCGAGTTCGTCGACGGTCGTCGTGTGACCACCCCTGCCGGCCTCGAAGTCGTCCGCGAGGCGATGATTCTCGTCAACGAGGAGATCTGCGCGGCTATCGGCCCATCCGCTGTCGGCCTCATCGGCGACGAGATCGGGTTGCGAGCGACACAGGTCGCCGCGCTGGGGCTCGTCGGCGATCCGCTGTCCTCCGCGCCGTCGCAGATCGTCGCGGCGCTCGCGACCGGAAGGATCCCTGTTGTCGCACCGCTCGCCGTCGGTCCGCTCAATGTGAACGCGGATGAAGCCGCGGCATCTTTGGCAGTCGGTCTGGGAGCCGACCGCATCAGTTTCATCACCGATGTTCGGGGTGTGCTCGTCGACGGTGGCGTCGTGGCTGCTCTTCCGGCCGACGATGCGGACAGGATGCTCGACCGGGGTGCCTTCGAGGGCGGGATCGTGCCGAAGCTGATCGCCGCGATCCGAGCCGCCCGCCACGGTGTTCGCGCCACGATCGGCGTGACCGAGGTGACCTTGTGACCAGCCAGCTGCAGGCGACAATGGATGCGCCGCTTCTCCCCACCTACGCCCGCGCCAACGTGACGTTCACCCGCGGCGAGGGCTGCCGCCTCTGGGACGACAGCGGCCGGAGCTACCTGGACTTCGCGGCTGGCGTCGCCGTCGTCAGCCTCGGGCATCTGCATCCGGCACCGCTCGCGGCGGCGCACGAACAGCTCGACCGACTCTGGCACGCGTCGAATCTCTATTTCACGGAGCCGATGGCCCGGCTCGCCGGGCTTCTGTCCGCGAGGGTCGGTGGTGCGCAGGCGTTCTTCTGCAACTCGGGCGCCGAGGCGATCGAGAGCGCGCTCAAGTACGCGCGCAAGGCGACCGGGCGGACGCGGGTCGTCGCGCTCGAGGGCAGCTTCCACGGTCGGACGTTCGGCGCTCTCTCGGCGACGGGGCAGCCGGCGAAGTGGGAGGGGTTCGGCCCGCTCGTGCCGGGTGTCTCGTTTGCGCCGCCGAACGATATCGAGGCGCTCGAGGCGACGATCGCGCCGTCGGGCGACGTCGCACTGGTCTTGCTCGAGCCCGTTCTTGGCGAGGGCGGCGTCATACCGCTCGAGCCCGACTTCGTAGCCGCAGCCGCCGAAATCGCAGCCGAATCGGGCGCGCTGCTCTGCGCCGACGAGATCCAGACGGGCGTCGGGCGTACCGGGACGTTTCTCGCGAGCGAGCAGCTCGGACTCCAGCCCGATCTCGTGACGCTCGCGAAAGGGCTCGGCAACGGGCTGCCGATCGGAGCACTTCTCGTAGCCGACCGTGTTCTCGGTGGGTTCTCCGCCGGCGATCACGGCTCGACCTTCGGCGGCAACCCCGTCTGCTGCGCGGCGGCGTGCGCGGTGGTGGAAGCGATCGACGACGACCTTCTCTCGAATGTGCGGGACCGCGGCGCGGAGCTCGTCGCAGGGCTCGCAGCGATGCCGGGCGTGACCGGGGTGCGGGGCAAGGGCCTCCTCCTCGGGGCGATGCTCGACCGACCCGTGGCGCCGGTGGTGGACTCCTGCCGTGACCGCGGGCTCCTCGTCCTTTCCGCGGGCCAGGACGTACTGCGGCTTACCCCCCCGCTCGTCCTTGGTCCCGCGGAGGTCGAGGAAGCGCTCGGCGTCATCAGCTCGGTGCTTGCTAGCGGGTAGTCCACTGCATATTTTGCTACCGTCGCGCATAGTATGAAGAACCAGGGTGTGAAGAGACGAGATCGGCAGTCTGCGATCCTCGAACTCGTCCAGGACGAAGCCATCTCGACGCAGAGCGAGCTTGCCGAGGCTCTGCGAAATGCGGGCTACGAGGTCGTGCAGACGACCGTGTCGCGCGACGTCGCGGAGCTCGGCCTCGTCAAGGTGCGGGCGCCGAGCGGACGGTTGATCTACGCCCCGCCTGGCGCAGGCGATGTCGACCGCCTCCGCGCGATCGCAGCTGCCATGAGGCGCTATTCGCTTTCCGCCGAGTCGACCGGCAACCTCGTCGTCGTCACCACCCCGTCCGGGTATGCGAACGCGCTCGCGCAGGCGATCGACGAGGGCGGGCATCCGAGGATCGCGGGCACGATTGCCGGCGACAACATGATTTTCATCGCCGCCAGGGAAGGCGCCTCCGCTGCCGACCTGCGGGATGAACTGGCGGGCCATCTCGTGGAAGGAGCTGTAAGGCTATGAGCCGAATTGCCGTCGTCGCGTATTCCGGGGGGCTCGACACGAGCTGCATTGTCGCCTGGCTGAAGGAGGACTGGTACGGGTTCGACGAGGTTGTGGCCGTGATCGTCGACGTCGGGCAGGAGTTCGACCTCGAGGAGTCGATTGCGCGCGGCAAGGCCGCGGGCGCCGATGACGTCGTCCTGATCGACCGCAAGCACGCGTTCGCGAACGACCAGTGCGCGAAAGCAATCAAGACCAACGCGCTGTATGAAGGGAAATATCCGCTCGTCTCGGCGCTCTCGCGACCGGTGATCGCGCAGGCCGTCGCCGAGATCGCGCTCGAGCTCGGCGCCGAGGCCGTCGTGCACGGCTGCACGGGCAAGGGCAACGACCAGCTCCGTTTCGAGCTCGCGTTCACGGCAAACTACCCCGGCGTTCGCGTCATAGCGCCGCTGCGGGACAAGATCTGGACCCGCGACGAGGAGATCGACTATGCCATCGCCAAGGGCATTCCGGTCGTCCAGACGCAGGCGTCGCCGTTCTCGATCGACGAGAATCTCTTCGGCAGGGCGATCGAAGCCGGCGTGCTCGAGGATCCGTGGAACGCGCCGCCGGAGGAGCCGTACGCGCTTACGTCCGATCCGCTTTCCGCTCCTGCTCCAACCGAGATCACCGTCGGCTTCGAGGCGGGTGTCCCCGTGTCGCTCGATGGCGAGGAGCTACCGCTTGCGACGCTGATCTCCAAGCTGAACGGTCTGGCGGGCGCCTACGGGATCGGCCGGATCGACATGATCGAGAACCGCGCGGTCGGCATCAAGAGCCGCGAGGTGTACGAGTCGCCGGCCGGGATCGCGCTCATCATCGCGCATTCGGCCCTCGAGGATGTCGTGCTCACGAAGGACGAGGCCCGGATCAAGCGTGGGCTCGAACAGCGCTGGACCGAGCTCGTCTACGA
>JBBQPW010000167.1:0-5635 GCA_038216845.1 Gaiellales bacterium
TCTATTCGGTCGTCGGCTGCCGTTCCATGAGCCGTCGGACGAGATCGGTCAGCGGCACGCCGTCGAGCACCGCGCAGACGCCTTCGGTGATCGGCAGCTCGATTCCGAGCCGGCGCGCCAGATCTCGTACGAGAGGCGCCGACGTGAGACCCTCGACGACCATGCCGATCTCCGCGGCGGCGTCCTCCGGCGCGACACCCTGGGCGATCAACTCTCCGGCGCGGCGGTTGCGCCCCGCTTTCGACCAGCAGGTGACGATGAGGTCACCCATCCCCGCGAGCCCTGCGAACGTTTCCGGCCGGCCACCAGCCGACTCGGCGAGGCGCGCCATCTCGGCAAGCCCTCGGGCGACGAGCGCAGCCTTCGCGTTGTCGCCGAGCCCGAGCCCGTCGGCGCCTCCGGCGGCGAGCGCGATCACGTTCTTCGCCGCTGCGCAGAGCTCCACGCCGACGACGTCGTCGGTCACGTAGACGCGGAAGATCGTCGACGTGATCGCCAACTGAAGCCGGACTGCGAGCTCCACGTCGTCGCATGCGACAACCGCGGCTGCCGGAAGGCTGCGGGCGATCTCCTCCGAGATGTTCGGGCCTGAGAGCACGGCGACAGGACGGCCCCGGACGAGCGTCGACAACCGCTCGCCCGTCGCCGGGTCGAGGCCCTTCGTGAGGCTGAGCACAGGCGAGCGTCCCGGCAGCGTCCCGACGACCTCGCCGAACGAGCGGCTCGGGATTGCGACGACGACGAGATCCGCGTCCTCGATCGGCGCTTCGGCTATCGCGCACGCCCGTACCCCGTCGAGCCGAACAGACGAGAGGTAGCGCGGGTTCCGTCCGGTCGCCGCGATCGCGTTCGCCTGTTCCGGGTCGCGGCAGGCGAGAACGACGTCGTGTCCCTTCTCGCGGAGCAGAACGGAGAACGCGGTCCCCCACGAGCCTCCGCCGACGACCACGACGTGCACGGGTTATTCGCTCTTCACGAAGTCGATCGACACCGGCACACCTTCCAGTGCGAATCGCTTGCGCAGCTCGTTCTCGACCCAGTAACCGTAATCGCGTGTGACGAGGCCCGGATCGTTGACGAAGACGCGAAAGCGCGGCGGCCGGGCGGTGACCTGCGTCCCGTACAGGATCTTCAGACGGCGACCGCGGCGGCCGGCGGGGCCTTCGCGTGCATCGCGCAACGCCTCGAGGCCGCGGTTCAGCTCGCCGGTTGTAATCCTGCCTGAATGCTTCTCGAAGAGGCGCTCGACATGGTCGAGCAGGCGGCCGAGGCCGCGACCGGTCTTTGCGGACACCGCGATCACCGGTGGCCGTTGCCGGAGGCGCCGATGGAGCTGACCGCTGGCTTCCTGGAGATCGAGCACGGTTTCGTCCCACTTGTTGAGGGCAATCAGCGTGGAACAACCTGCCTTCCGCGCAAGATCGGCGATCCCGAGATCGTGCTCGACGATGCCCTCGCTGGCGTCCACGAGCACGAGCGCGACATCGGCGCGCTCCGCTGCTTCGAGCGCGCGCAGCTCCGAGTAGTACTCGATCCCCTGGCGCTGCTTCCGCTTGCGCCGTAGGCCGGCGGTGTCCACGAGCACGAACGTCGTCTCACCGCGCTTCAGGACCGTGTCGATCGTGTCACGGGTCGTCCCGGGAACCTCCGACACGATCACCCGCTCTCGCCCGAGAAGCGCGTTGAGCATCGACGACTTGCCGACGTTCGGCCGGCCGAGAATCGCGACGCGGATTGCCTCGTCGCCGATCGGCACCTCGCCCCGGTCGGGAAGCAGCGTCAGGATCTCGTCGAGCAGGTCGCCCGTGCCGTGCCCGTGCAGCGCCGAGAGCGGGACAGGCTCGCCAAGCCCGAGCTTGAAGAACTCGGCCGCAGCCGAGTCGCGCCGCGGATCGTCGATCTTGTTTGCGAGCACCCGGACCGGGACCTTCGCCGCACGCAGGGTCGCTGCGAGCTCCTCGTCGCCCGGCGTGACTCCTGCCCGTGCGTCGACGACGAATAGCACCAGGTCGGACTCGGCGATGGCGGTGCGCGCCTGCGCTGCGATCGGCTCGCCGAACGGCCCGGCATCTTCGGCGTCCACCCCACCCGTGTCGATCAGCCGGAACCAGGTGCCGTTCCATTCGCACAGAAGCTCTTTCCGATCGCGCGTCACGCCGGGTGTCTCATGGACGACAGCGGCGCGACTCTCGGTGAGGCGGTTGATGAGCGTCGACTTGCCGACATTCGGGTAGCCGACGATGGCCACCGTCCCGGCGATCTCGGTCGCCTGCAACCGCGTGACCGGGCCTGGCTTCATGACGGTGGCACGGCGCCGCGCGGGCGCCCGCGCTCGTGCTGGTCGACGAGCCATTCCCAGAGTCGCAGGATCTCGGCCTGGATCTGCGCCGATGCTTCGCGGTAGCCGCGACCGCCGCTCGGCAAGCCCTCGAACGTCATCGGGTTCCCGAAGGCGATCGAGACCGGATGGAAGTTTCCAGGCTTCCATGTGAGCGAGCCGTGCACGGCGACCGGGATGACCGGGACACCTTCCTGGAGCGCGACCATCGCGGCGCCCGGCTGGAGCTCGCCGGGGACGCCCGACCGCTGTCGTGTCCCTTCCGCGAACAGCCCGAGAGCCTTTCCTTCGTGGACGATGCGTCGCATGGTGCGAACCGCCTCGCGATCGGACTCGCCACGGCGCACGGAAAACGTCCCGAGCACGCGAATCAGGGAGCCGACGAGCGGGATCCCATGGGCCTCCATCTTCGCCATGAAGTAGATCGTGCGCGGGCTACCGGCGCCGAGCGCGGCCGGGTCGAGCCACGAGAAATGGTTGCACGCGATCACGCAGCCGCCGTCCCGCGGAACGCGATCCTTGCCGTACACCCGCAGCCGCGCGAACACCCGCACGAGCGGCGTGATCGTCAGCCGACCGATGACCCACACGCGATCGGTGGCGTTCACGCGCGTCGCTCCTCGACGATCGCCGCGATGCGCGAGACGACATCGGCGATCGTCAGTCCTGTCGTGTCGATCACGATCGCACCCTCCGCGAGATGGGTGTTCACGGCATCGCGGGAGTCGCGCAACTTCAGGTCAGTGACGAGCGCGTCGGCGCCGATTCCCGGCCGCTCCGCAACGCGGCGACGCGCGCGCTCGGCCGGGTCTGCCTCGAGGTACACCTTCACCGCGGCGTCCGGCGCGACGACGGCACCGATATCGCGGCCCTCGATCACCACGTCTCCCGTGGCGCCAAGAGCGCGCTGCCGGTCGCGCATCACGTCCCGCACCTCCGGATGCCTGGCCACGACCGGGACGACGCGGTCGATCCGCAGCTCACGGATCGACGCGGTCACGTCGGTTCCGTCGATGTTGGCGCGTCCGTTCGCATCGAACTCGACTGGGTGGTCCCGCGCGAGCTCGGCGAGCTCGCGTCCGCGGTCGAGCGGCAGACCGCGCTGGAGCGCGAGCCACGTCAGCGCGCGGTACATCGCGCCCGTGTCCAGGTAGCGGAAGCCGAGCCGCTCCGCGAGCGCGCGCGCCGTGGTGCTCTTGCCCGCGCCGGCAGGACCGTCGATCGCGACGATCATGCGCTGACCGAGGTCGCGCGCAGCGTGTCGATGAGGTCGAAGAAGCCGGGGAAGCTCACCGCGACGGACTCTGCGTCCGCTATCTCGACGCCGTCGGCGGAGACGAGACCGGCGATTGCACCGAGCATCGCGATCCGGTGGTCGCCGCGGCTGTCGACGACGCCGCCGCGAATCCGGGTCGGGACGCCGCGGATGCGGAAACCGTCGTCGGTCGCACGGATGTGCGAGCCGACCGCTCGCAACGCCTCGGTCGTCGCGTCGATGCGGTCGGTCTCCTTCGCTCGCAACTCCTCCGCACCACGGATGCGACTCTCGCCACGCGCCATGGACGCGAGGAGGCAGACGAGCGGCAGCTCGTCGACGAGCAGCGGCACCTCTGGCCCGTAGATGTCGGTCGCAGTCAGCTCGGAGTACCGCACCTCGAGGTCGGCGACCGGCTCGCCGCTTACGGTGCGACGGTTGTAGACGGCAACGCGCCCGCCCATGCGGTGAAGGACGTCGAGCAATCCGGTCCGCGTCGGGTTGACGTTGACCTCGCGGATGTGCAGCTCGGCGTCGGGCAGCAGCGTGGCGGCGACGATGAACGGCGCCGCCGACGAGATGTCGCCGGGAACGTCGATCGAGAGCGGCTGCAGGCCCTCGACCGGCCAGACGCTCGACTTGCCTTGCCCCCGGCTGACGCGCGCCCCCATCGCCGTGAGCATCCGCTCGGTGTGATCGCGGGTGACCGCAGGCTCGACGACCGTTGTCGGTCCCGCGTCGGCAAACAGGCCCGCGAGCATGATCGCCGATTTAACCTGCGCGCTCGCGACCGGCAACTCGTACTCGACGGGGCTCAGCCCCCCGCCGCGGATCGTCAGCGGCGCATGCCCGTCGGTCGACTCGAGGCTCGCGCCCATCTGGCGGAGTGGCACCGCAATCCGGTCCTGCGGCCGCGACGACAGCGATTCGTCGCCGATTAGCGTGAACTCTCCGTCCTGGCCGGCGAGGATGCCCGAGAGAAGCCGCATGACGGTTCCTGCGTTGCCGCAGTCGAGCGCCTCGGCCGGAGCGACGAGCCCGCGCAGTCCGCGCCCCTGAATCCGCACCACGTCGTCGTCGATGTCCGTCACCTCGACGCCGAGCTGCCGTACGACCGAGATCGCCGATTCGGTGTCGGCCGCCCGGCCAAAACCGCGAATCTCGCTCTCGCCGTCCGCGATGGCGCCGAGCAGGACGCCACGCTGGCAGATCCCCTTCACGCTCGGGACGCCGATCGCGCCACGCAGCGTGACGAAGGGCTCGACGAGAAGCGTCATTCGTCGATCACCGGGGCCGCGACGACGCCATACCCCTGCGACTCGAGCAGCGCCACCGCACGCGCGGCCTCGGACTCGCCGGCCACGAGAACCGTGAGCGTGCCGCCGCGCTCCGTGGACAGGTGCTCCATCTCGAAGTCCTCGATGTTGATTCGCTCGGCGCCGAGCGCCTGGAAGATGCCGGCGAGCACGCCCGGTCGGTCGGGAATGTGGACGCGCAGGCGCTGCAGCGCGCCGGGATCCTCGTATGCAGTGCCGAGCATGCGCAGCCGATTGGCCCCGGCCTCGGCGATCCAGCGGGCGAGGAAGCCACCATCGCTTCGGGCGAGCGCGCTCTCGAGCTGCTCTACGCGCCGGCGATGATCGGCGAGTGCGGCCGCGAGCGCCTCGCGATTGTCGAGGAAGATGTCGACCCAGATCCGGGGATTCGCGCCCGCGATCCGCGTCATGTCGCGCAGCGAGCCTCCCGCCGCCGCGAGTGGATCGTGCCCGTCGACGCGGGTCGCTCCGGCCTGGTTCAGCAGGAGGTTCGCCAGCGCATGCGGTAGATGGCTCGTGACCGAGACGAGGCGGTCGTGCGCACCGGGGTCGATCGCCACCGGTCGTGCGCCGAGCGCGGTGACGAAGCCGTGAACGACGCGGAGGCGCGCTGGCTCCGTGGCCGCGAGCGGTGTCAGGAACCAGGTCGCATCATCGAAGAGCTCGGCAGTCGCCCGTGCCGGACCACGCGTCTCAGCGCCGCAAATCGGATGCCCGCCGACGAAG
>JBBQPW010000168.1:0-5635 GCA_038216845.1 Gaiellales bacterium
GCGGAGACCGGCATCCGGACGTTGCGCGACAAGCCGGTGTACACGAGCCCGAATGTCTTCCCGCCTCTGGAATTTGGCCTGGAGGCGACCGAGATCATCGACGACCCCGACGCGCCACGCGAGTTGATCGAGCCGCAGCACTGCTACGTGTGCAAGCAACCCTATGTCGATATCCACCCCTTCTACGACCAGCTCTGCGGACCGTGCGGCGACTTCAACTTCGGCAAGCGCACCGAGACCGCCGACCTACACGGCCGTGTAGCGCTGCTCACGGGTGGTCGGGTGAAGATCGGCTACCAGGCTGGGATCAAGCTGCTCCGCGCCGGAGCGCACCTCATCGTCACGACGCGCTTTCCGTGCGATGCCGCCACGCGATACGCGCGCGAGGACGACTTCGAGTCGTGGGCCGACCGGCTCGAGATCTACGCCCTCGACCTCCGCCACACGCCGAGCGTCGAAGCGCTCTGCCACCATCTCGAGGAGACGTACGACCGGCTCGACTACATCGTCAACAACGCCTGCCAGACCGTTCGTCGACCTCCGGAGTTCTATCGCCACATGATGGACGCCGAGCTCGTCTCGGCCGGTTCGTTGCCCGCTGAGGTGCGGCGTGTCCTTGGGCCGATCGAAGGCGTTCGTCGCTACGACATGCTGCCGTCGGGCGAGGTTCCGGTGTCGGCCCCCGAGCTTTCGCAGATCCCGCTGCTACCCGACGAACAAGTCGAGCGCGACCATCTGTTCCCCGAAGGCAGGCTCGACCAGGACCTGCAGCAAGTCGACCTGCGCGATCGGAACTCCTGGCGCTTCCTGCTAGCGGAGGTCTCGACCGTCGAGCTCCTGGAGACGCAACTCGTCAATGCGGTCGCGCCGTTCGTACTGAACGCCCGACTCAAGCGTCTGATGCTGCGAACCGCGGAGCGTGACAAGCACATCGTCAACGTGTCGGCCGTCGAGGGCCAGTTCTACCGGCGCTTCAAGACCACGCGACACCCGCACACGAACATGGCGAAGGCGGCGCTGAACATGATGACGCGCACCTCCGCCGCGGACTACCACGCCGACGGGATCCACATGAACAGCGTCGACACCGGCTGGGTCAGCGACGAGGACCCACTCCACATCGCCCGCCAGAAGGAAGCCGAGCACCGCTTCCGGCCGCCGCTCGACATCGTGGACGGAGCCGCGCGAATCGTTGATCCGATCATCGACGGCGCCAACACCGGGAACCACATGTGGGGCCTGTTCCTGAAGGACTACCGCAAGACCGACTGGTAGGCGCCTACGGTTCCGGAGCTTTCCGAGAATGGCGAGAGCCGGACTTGAACCGGCGACACCACGGTTTTCAGCCGTGTGCTCTACCAACTGAGCTACCTCGCCGCGGCCATGGAGTCTAGCCAGTAGCGTTTCGCGTCGTGACGTCCGCTGCCCCAACCTCTATTGCCGTGATCGGTGCGGCGCTCGACCTGGGGCAGGGGCGCCGTGGGGTCGACATGGGGCCTTCTGCTATCCGGTACGCGGGACTCGAAGTGCGGCTGCAGCAGCTCGGGTTCTCGGTCAGCGACCAGGGCAACGTGGCGACGACGCTGCCCGAGGGAGCGGCGGTCGCCGATGAGCGGATGCGCTACCTGCCCGAGATTCTCAAGTCCTGCGCGCTTGTGTCGGATCTCGTCAGGGCCGCGGTCGAGGACGGCGCGAGACCCCTCGTCCTCGGCGGCGATCACTCGGTCGCTCTCGGAACTCTCAGCGGACTGGCGGCGGCTCACGGCACCACCGGTGGTGTGATCTGGGTCGACGCGCACGGCGACCTCAATCGGCCCGAGACCAGCCCTAGCGGCAACGTCCACGGGATGCCGCTGGCGGCTGCCGCAGGGCTCGCCGGCGATTGGTTTGCCCATCCACGCTTGTCGTTTCCCGCGCTCGACCCGAGTCGCGTCGCGATCGTCGGGGCGAGGTCCCTCGACCCAGCCGAACGAGCTCTCGTGCGCGAAGCCGAGATCCGAGTGTTCTCGATGAGCGAGATCGACCGGATCGGCATCGAGAGAACCATGGCCGAAGCTCTCGACCGCGTCGCCGGGCCAGGCTTCGTCCACGTGTCGCTCGACCTGGACGTGCTCGATCCGGAAGTGGCACCCGGTGTGGGAACGCCGGTCCGCGGCGGCCTCACCTACCGCGAGGCGCATCTGGCGCTCGAGCTCGTCGCCGAGTCGGGCCTCGCCGCGTCGCTCGAGGTCGTCGAGGTGAACCCGATCCTCGACCGCGAGAACACGACCGCCGCGCTTGCTGTCGAGCTCATCGCGAGCGCGTTCGGCAAGACGATCCTCTAGGACTCCGCCTTTCGTGCGAGCACGTTACGGGTGAGTCCCGGGATGGTCAGGGCACCGTCGTCTCCGGTGTAGGGCGCCAATGCCTGCTCTGTGGACGTCCGCAGACGATGGACGTCCTTCTCGCCGAGTGTCAGCAGGGTCGTCTTGAGGTTGAACGACAGATCGCGGCTCGTGTCCCAGTACTCGTCGAAGCTGGCGTAGCGCCAGGTCAGCACGACGTTCTCGATGTTTGGCGCCACGAAGCCGGTGCGTTCGGTGAGCTCGCGCAGACGGTCGATGTCGCCGAGGCGGAACGGGCCGGGTGTGTCCGGCTCCGGAGGGTTGGCGAAGCCCAGGTCTACGGCGACCTTGCCTGCGACCGACGCCCACGGATTGTCGCGGGCCTCGGCCCACACCGAGAACGCGACGCGCCCGCCGGGTCGCAGCACCCGCCACGTTTCTGCCAAGGCACGCCCAGGGTCCGGCATCAGCATGTAGCCCCAGCGGCAGAGAATCCCGTCGACGCTCGAATCCGGCAAGTCGATCTCCTGCCCGTCGACCACGCGATGCTCGACATTCGTCAAGCCGAGTTCTGCCGAGCGCCGCCGGGCCGATGCAACCATCGCTTCTGCGAAGTCGGTGGACAGGAGCTTGCCTGCTGCGCCGAGCCGAGCAGCCGCCGCGAAGCCGGTGTCTCCGGGTCCGCACGCGAGCTCGAGGATCGTCTCGCCGGGCTGCGGGTCGAGCGCGTCTACGAGCCGCTCGCCGACTTCGTGCGACACATCCCAGACCTGCGCCCGCCGCCGCTCCCACCCGTCCGCGACGCTTTCCCAGGCAAGCAGCGACTCGCTCATGCCGCGAACCCTGGGATG
The DNA here is from genome assembly GCA_038216845.1 of Gaiellales bacterium. GTDB lineage: Bacteria > Actinomycetota > Thermoleophilia > Gaiellales > Gaiellaceae > Gaiella. The sequence continues at coordinate 3,176 of JBBQPW010000168.1, forward strand.
ATGTGGTCGCCGTACGCCTGCAGGACCTCTTCCTGACCTTCGGTCATCAGGTAGATGTTGAACTGGTCGACGCCCACGGCCTCGAGCTCCTTCAGCTTCGCGGTCGCCTGTTCCGGGGTGCCGAGGACGCAGAAGCGGTCGCAGATCTCGTCGGTCACGAACTCGCCGTGCTTCGCTCCGACCCGCGAGTGGTCCTTGTAGTCGTAGAACTTCCTGGCCTTCACGTAGTCGGTGAGCGCCTGCGGAATCTCGGAGTCGAAGCCGTACCGCTCGACGAGATCCATGACGTGGTTCGAGACCATCGCCGGGAACCACCGCACCTGGTCGCGTGAGACCGCGATGTCGTCGGAGATGTGGCTCGGCGCGGAGACGATGCATTTCAGCGCGGCCGGATCCCGGCCGGCTTCCTCGGCCGCCCTCCGCGCGGTGTCCATGATCCACTGGATGATCTGCGGATCGGCCAGTTGGATGACGACTCCGTCCCCCACGCGACCGGCGACGGCCAGCGCCTTCGGCCCGTACCCTGCGACCCACATCGGGATCGCCGGCAGGTCCGGCCGTACCCATGCGAGCTTGAGGTCCTTGTCGTTCCAATGCACCTCGCGACCGTTCATGAACTCGCGGATCATTGCCAGGGCCAGTTCGAACTCGGCCACCTTCACCGGCTGCTGGCCGATAGTGCGGCGCGCCGAGTCGCCGCGCCCGATGCCCATCACCATCCGTCCGTTCGAGATGTCGTGCAGCGTCGCGTAGCCGGAAGCGAGGACCGTGGGCTCCCGCGTCCCGGGGTTCGTGACGCAGTGTCCCAGTTTCATCGTCGTCGTCGCCTGCGCCGCCAGCGTCAGGAGCGGGAAAGATTCCTGCCAGAGATAGGGCGAGTCGTAGGTCCAGCCGTACTCGAAGCCGTGCGACTCGGCGAGGACGAGCAGCTCGACGAGGCGCTGATACGGCGGGTCTGGCAGGACGGTGACGCCAAACTTGAGGGACATCTCGGAACTCCTTGTCGCGTTGGCCCAAAGGTACTTCAGAGCGACGAGGAGCGAAGCGCGAGCAGCCCGGCTCCCCAGAGGGCTCCGATTACGGCGAAGCCGATTCGTCCGTCTCCCGGCAGCGAGAACGTAAGCCCGGCCAGCGGGACACCGACGACGATCGTCAGCACGGCGCCGGCGTTGGCGACCCCGACCGCCGCCGCTGGTGCCTCGGGGACCGTCGCCTGCGCTTTCGAGAAGACCGTGGCGAGCGGGAGCCCCGCAGCGAGCCCTGCCGCGAGTGCAGCGAGGCCGAGGACGACGAGCGGCAACGGCAGCGCAAGTAGCAGTGTCGCCAGCGAGCCGCCCGCAAGTGCCAATGCCACGATCGCTCGCCCCCGTTCGGGATTGCGGCCCACAATGTGGCCGCCGAGAGGCCGTGTGACAACCCCGGCGAGGAGGAAGAGCGCTGCGATCAGAGCCGAGATCCTGTGCCCATGGCCGTGATGGATGAGCAGCTCGTAGGCCCAGTCGGCGGCAACGACGCTCAGCCCGAACGTGGCCGCATGGATCGCCGCGAGCCGGAGCAAGCGCCGGCTCACGACAACACCGCGCCGTCTGGTCGTCGCCCGAGGCGTGTCTGCGGGCGCGAAGAGCAGCACGAGGCCCACCGCCAGCGCGATCACGAGCGCCGTCCAGTACGCGCCTCGCCATCCGAGCCACGGCTCGAGCTGTGGCACGATCGCGATCGCGAGGCCGCCTCCCGCCATCGTCGAGCCGCCGTAGATGCCCTGGAGGAACGGCGATGGGTTCGCGGCGCGCATGTAGTCGGCGCCTGCGACGAACCCCGAGCCGGAGCCGATTCCGACGAGGCCTCGACCCACGATCGCAAGAGCCGGATTGGGCGCTACGAGGCATACGACGTTGCCGGCAACGACGAAACCGACGGCGACGAAGCCGATGCGACGCGCACCGAAACGGTCGGCAGCCTGGCCTCCGGGAAGCTGCACGAGAAAATGGGTCACGAACAGCGCGGTCGTGAAGAGGCCGACCATCGCCAAGGACACGCCGTAACGCGGAGCGAGCGAGTCCGCCACCGGGTTGACGTTGGAGATGTTCCAGGTGACGCCTGCGCCCAGAGCGAGTGCGGCGATGGTCGCGCGGCTCAGCGCCCGCCGCCGTTTGAGAACCCCCAACACAATGAAGCAGCGTGCCGTCTGACCGCGCTGGTCGAGAGCGCTGCGGCGTCCTCGGCTCCCTGCGTCCTTGCATCCCACCCGACCAGCACGGCCAGCCAGCGCGTGGTCATTGCGTTGGGGATTCCGCTATCCACTCGATCGTGCGCGACGCTAGCCGATCGAACGCCTGGACCGCGAGCTCGAGATGCTCCTCGCGCGTGTCCTCGAGCTTGGTGTGGGAGAGCCCGCGCAGGCTCTGGACGAACAGCATCACCGTCGGGACGCCAGCCCGGGAGATCTCGGCTGCATCGTGG
>JBBQPW010000169.1:0-5625 GCA_038216845.1 Gaiellales bacterium
CCGGACCGGAGGACTAGGGTGAGCTCGCCTTTCGTCGCCCGCACCGAGGCGATTCGGGCCGGGAAGCGCATCGCCGCGAGCGGGGTGACGGCCTGGAGCGCCGGCAGCACAGCTGCGTCGACGGGAGCGCCGACGGTAAACGCGCCACCCTTGCCGATCCAGATTCGCGGCAGCGCGCCGCGCGCACCGTGAGCCAGGCGCGCCATGACGCGACCGTGAGCGGACACGAGCCATGACGACGCGCCTTGCCGAATGACCGCCACTGGTCGCTCGGGCACGACGATGACACGCAGCGTGTGCGGGAATGCACGATCGAACGAGACGGCGAGGACAGTCGGTATTGCCGTCAGCCTCGTCCGAGCGCGTGGAAGGTCGACGCGAAGGAGGCTCGTCCCGAGATCGTCTCGCAGAGCCCGCTGCACCTGGAGCGCCACCGCCGGCGGCGCTCCGGTGACTTCGAGCGTCCGCACCGCGAAGACCGACGTCTCGCGCGCGACGAGGTAGGCCGATCCCGCTCCAACCAGCAGGGCTAGCGCGACAAGAACAGAGCGGCCTGAAGGCAGCACCCGCGAGCGTGCCAGCCGCCCATGGAGCTGCGGGGTCGGCAGCTCGCTCGGGAACGTGGCGACGGTGCCTTCCGACCTGGACGCCGTCGCGCGGGGGTGAGCCGGGCGCACACCGAAGCGCGGTCCGCGGTCGACTCGTCCCCGTCTGGCCACCAGGGGGACTTCGCCGCAGGCAGGCTGGCTCCTACCGGCGTCTATGAGACCAAGAGATCGCCGAGCAGCACGACCTCGTGCTCGAGCTCGACGCCATGCTGCTCGCGGGCGCGCCGACGCGCCTCAGCCATCAGCGCGATGCAGTCAGTGCTCGTCGCACCTCCGGCGTTCTCGATGAAATTCGCATGCTTGGGGGAGATCACCGCGCCGCCGATCCGGAAACCTTTGAGACCGCAGGATTCGAGCAATCGGCCCGCTCCGCGCCCGTCTGGCCCGCGCTGGCCCGTGGGGTTCTTGAAGACTGAGCCGAACGTCCGCTTGTTGGTCGGTTGGGTCGACTTGCGGAGCGCGACCAGTTCGGCGACGCGGCTCGCGATCTCCTCGCGAGGGCGAGGCTCGAGCCGGTACTCGACCGAGGCGACGATCTGCCCAGCCCGAAGATCCGAGTGCCGGTACGAAAGTCCGAGCTCCCGTGGCGTCAGCCAGCCTGTTCCGTCCGCCGTCGCAAGCAGCGCTCGCACGAGAATCGCGGCCCAATCGGAGTCGTACGCGCCAGCGTTCATCCGGACCCCGCCGCCAGCGGTTCCCGGTATCGCGCACGCGAACTCGAACCCGCCAAGACCAGCCTCGCGCGCGCGATGGAGGCAGACGGCGTTCGTGGCACCGCCACCGGCGATCAAGAGATCGCCTTCGACGCGAGCCTCCGCAAGCGATCCGGTGAGCCTGAGGACGAGCGCCTCCACCCCGTCGTCGGCGGCGAGGAGATTCGAGCCGAGTCCGACTGCCCGAGCCGGGAGATCGCGCTCTGCCGCGAAGCGCAACGCGTCCTCCAACTCCACGAACGTCTGCGGTCGCACGAATGCTCGCGCGGGGCCGCCGGTTCCGATCGTCGTCCAGCGCGATAGCGGCACGTCGGTCTCGGGCGTCATTCCGGCAACCCGGCGACGATCGCTCGCGCGACCTTCCACGGCTCACCGACCCCGAAGGTGACGACCACGTCTCCGGGCCGGGCCCACGCGAGAACCAGACGCGTCGCGGCGTCAAGCGTCGGAGCCCACCCCGCCCGAACCGACGACGAGAGTCGATCGAGCACCCACTTCCCGGTGACGTCGTCACGTGGCTCGTCGCGGCCGCCGAGGACGTCGGTGACGACGACGAGGTCGGCCAGCGCGAGCGAGTCGGCGAGCTCGGTCGCCAGCTGTCGCGTCCGCTCGTGGACATGCGGCTGATAGACGGCGATCAGGCGCCGCTCGCAACGCCCGCGTGCGGTTCGCAGCGTCGTGGCGAGCTCGGTCGGGTTGTGGCCGTAGTCGTCGTACACGGAGACCCCGCCGCGCTTGCCTACGAGTTGGAAGCGGCGATCGACGCCTGCGAACTGCGCGAGAGCGGGCTCGGCCTCGCTACGGCGAACACCCGCCAGCTCGAGCGCCGCCAGCGCGGCAGCTGCGTTCTGGCGATTGTGTTCGCCCGCGACGTAAAGCTCGCCTGAATACGGATCGAGATCCCAGCTGCGCACGACATGCGGCACATCTGCGAGCCATGTCTCAAAAAACGCGTGCAGCTCGGCGTTGGATCCGTACGAGGCGTGGTGGTCGAGCTCGATGTTCGTCACGACCGCAATCTCGGGGCGTAGCGCACCGATCGAACGGTCGGACTCATCGCCCTCCACCACGAGCCAGCCACCTCCGGTACCCGCGTTGCCACCGAGTTGCGGAACGACGCCGCCGATGATCCAGGCCGGGTCACGGGCGGTCTCGCGCAGGACGAAGGCGATCATCGCTGCGGTCGTCGTCTTGCCGTGGGCCCCGCCGACGACGATCGACGGCTGGGCCGCGACGAGCTCGGCCAGGAACTCGGCGCGAGGCGTCCCGTCGATGCGACCCTTGTGAGCGGTTGAAACGACGACCTCCCAGCCGGAGGGTGGCGCCGGCTCGTCACTCAGGTCGATGGTGACGCCGTCGAGCGTTTCCATGAAGATCGTCTCGCGGAGATCCCAGCCGCGAACCTCGGCGCCCAGCGCACGAGCGATGTTGGCATAGGCCGAGAGCCCCGAGCCGCCGATTCCGACGAAGTAGATCCGACGGCCACTAAGAACTCGAATCAAGATGAAGCCTTGTGTCGTCGTGACGTGCTGTGCACGCACGCCGCGTCCTCGGTCGCGTCAATACCTTCGGGTATTGGCGCTCCCTGCGTCCTTGCATCGCACGCACCCATCACGCCACGACCACGAAGCGTCATTCTGATTCGAGTTCTAAGAGCCGGCAAGGCGGATCAGCTCCTCTGCGATCTGCTCGCCGGCATCAGGCCGAGCCAGAGCCAGCATCGCCTCGCGCATCTCGGCTCGGCGCTCCGGGTCGGCAAGCAACTCGTCTACGAGTGCAGGAACGCGGCCGACCTCCGGGTCCGGGACGACGACCGCGCCACCACCCCGCTCGAAATGCTGCGCGTTGAGGGTCTGGTGGTCGGCGGTCGCATGCAAATACGGGACGAGGATCGACGGTGTTCCCGCGGCCGCGAGCTCCCACACGGTGCCGCCGGCACGCGAAACGGCGATGTCGGCGGCCGCAAGGGCCGCGGCGAAGTGGTCGGTCTGTGGGACGAGGACGTAGTCGGGCCGCTGGACGCGCGATCGCAGCGACTCGTAGTCGCGCTCACCGCAGATGTGGAGGACGGCTGGCCCGGAAACGCCCCATGCGTCGACCGCCATCTCGTTCAGCGACCGCGCCCCTGCAAGGGCACCGAAGACGGCGACGACCGTGCCGTCCAACGGCAGACCGAACTGACGCCTGCCCTCGTCGCGCGTCGCTCCTTGATGGGCAACCGGGATCGCACGCCCGACAACTTGGAACTTTGCCCCGCGCCGCTCCGGGATCTCGTAGGCGAGGAAGACGCGTTTGGCGAACGGCGCGGCGAGGCGATTCGCGAGACCGAGATGCGCATCGGCCTCGGTGAGCGCCGTGGGAACGCGTCGCAGCCAGGCGGCGAGGACCATCGGGCCGGCGACGTAGCCGCCGCCGCCGAGGACGATGTCGGGCCTCCGCCGCGCGAGGATCCGCGAGCACGCGAACGGTGCGGTGGACGCCTGCCACAGTGCCCGGACCAGCTTAGGGCCGAGCCGGCGTGGGAACCCTGAGATCCGGAACGTGTCGAGCTCGAAGCCGGCTACCGGAACCAAACGCGACTCGATGCGATCGGCCGAGCCCGCAAAGGTCACCGCCACCCCACGGGCACGCAGGGCTTCAGCGACGGCGAGTGCGGGCCGGACGTGCCCGGCGGTTCCCCCGGCTGCTATCACGCACACGAGCTTCGACGATGCGCTCATTCACGGCGATGTTAAGGAGAATGCCGACAGCGGCGAGCAGGACGATGAGTGAAGAGCCGCCGTACGAGACGAACGGGAGTGGAATTCCCGTCAACGGAGCGACTCCGAGCACGGCCGCGATGTTGATGACCGCCTGGGCGCAGACGAGTGTGGTGATCCCGGCAGCAAGCCGCTTCCCGAATGGATCCCGACACGCGAGAGCAACCCTGAACCCTGCCCAGGCGAACACGACGAACGCGGCGACGAGCAGCGTGAGGCCGATCAGGCCGAGCTCCTCGCCGATGATCGCGAGGATCATGTCGGTGTGCGCTTCGGGCAGGTAGCTGTTCTTCATCACGCCGTGGCCGAGACCGCGGCCGGTGAAACCGCCGGACGAGAGCCCGATCAGCGCCTGGTTGATCTGGTACCCGGTTCCCTGAGGATCCTGCGACGGGTTGAGGAAGCTGAGGAAACGGGCGCGGCGGTACGGCTCGATCCAGATCGCTGCGCCGCCGAGGGCGACGGTCAGAGTCGTGGACACGACGAGCAAGCGGGTCGGAACACCCGACACCATGAGGATCCCACCGACCATGAGGACGAGGGCGATCGTCGTCCCGAGGTCGGGCTGCAGGATGATCAGGCCGCAGAATGTTGCGCACACGAGGCCGATCGGCTTCAGCAACTCGCCCAGGGTGCGCGGCACAGGGCGCCGCGAGAGCCGGGCGCACACCCAAAGGCACAGAGCGAGCTTGGCGATCTCGGCCGGCTGCACGCTCACCGGCCCGACGAGGAACCAGCGGCGAGCGCCGTTGATCGGTGGTGCGATCACGAGCACCGCTGCGCAGAGTCCGGCGGCACCGACGAGGAACATCGGCGTGAGCCGTCGCAGCCGGTGGTAGTCGAGGCGCGACAGCACGGCGAGCAGGACGATGCCCGCGAAGGCGTAAATCGCCTGCTTCGTCAGGAACGTCATCGGGTCGCTGTTTCCGAGCGCGGCCGGGGTCGACGTTGCGCTGAAGACCATGACGAGTCCGAACGCGACAAGGCCCAGGGTCACGAGCCCGAGAACGCGCTGCTCCAGGCGACCGGCTGTGATCGCACGCGCCCTGGGCACGCTGCGCGCAGCCTGAACGCGCGGGCGTGAGCGCGACTGTGCGGCAGCGGCTCGCGCTGTCATCGTTCGTCACCTGCGAGCACATCGACAAGGCGCCGAAACTCTTTGCCACGGTGCTCGTAGCTCTCGAACTGGTCGAAGCTCGCGCAGGCCGGCGACAGCAGCACAACGTCTCCCGGACGGGCTGCGGCGGCTGCGGCTCGTAACGCGTCCGCAAGGTCGCCGCACTGCTCGAATCTCGCGTCGACCCTCTCGAGCGCGACGCCGATCTCCTCCGCGGCCGCACCGATCAGGTACGCGCGATCTGCCTCCCCGAGATCGGCCGCGAGCGCATCGTAGCTCTCGTGCTTGCCAAGCCCGCCGAGGATCAGGTGGAGAGGCGAGTCGAAGGACGCGATCGCGCGCCGTGTCGCGGCGACGTTGGTCGCCTTCGAGTCGTTGACGAATCGCACTCCGTCGACCTCGCGCAGCTCCTCGATCCGGTGTTCGAC
>JBBQPW010000170.1:0-5603 GCA_038216845.1 Gaiellales bacterium
ATCGCTGTGGAGCGCGCCTGGCGCTGCCAGCAGCGGTTGTATTCCCGCTGGCTGCGGATGGCCGGCCGCGGCAAGCCACAGCAGAAGATCGTCGTCGCCTGCGCCCGCGAGCTCGCCGGCTTCGTCTGGGCGATCGCCACCGAGCAACCACTCCGGAGCAACTGAGCAGACCAAGCCTCTCGGCCTTGAGCAGCGGATGCGCCCGACCACACGGAGAACCCTCGAGAGTTCTTTGCGGCACCCCCAGCGGATGACCCGCGACCTAAGACCGAGGCAGCTCCCGACGGTTCCCAGTCATGCGGTCCCGACCCGCGAATGTCAGTCTGATCCACCGTCGCTGCCCAGGGCCATCCGCTGCTCAAGACCGAAAGGACAACCCATCGACCGAGCCTCACCCCTTGACATTTTGCTCCATCAGAACTCGAATCAGAATGAAGCTTCGCTGTCGGGACGGGATGGGTGACGTGCGATGCAAGTACGCAGAGAGCCCCGATACGAGACGTATCGAGGCGACTGAGGACGCGGCAGCGTGCGTACACAGCACGTCCCGGCGACACAAGGCCTCATTTTGATTCGAGTTCTAAGAGCTCATTTCAACGCGGGCTTCTCCCGCGATCTCGCGCTCTACTCGGTGACGGTGCAGCCGAGATACTGGAGCGCGTCGAGCGTGGCCTCCACGAAACGGGTGGCCTGCTCGCGTGAAGCGAAGGCGAACGGTTGGCGTTGGGGCTCGGTCCCGTGCAGCGAGACGGGATAAACCTCGGCCTCGACCGTTACGGCGCCGTTCTCACCCGGCACGCCGCGCAGGAGCGCAACGACCTTGCCGTCGCGCCGAAGCTCGTGGTGGAAGAGCTCGCGAGGCGCTGCAGGCTTGGCCACAAGTGCCGCTGTTCAGCGGGACGAGCCGGCGCCGGCGTTCTGGGCCGCTTGGGCGACGAGAACCTTGTCGGCGTAACCACCGAAGCGGTTCACGATGCGACCAGGTCGACGGACGACGAGGACGGCAGGTGACGACGTTGCGCCTGCGAACTTGTCGAGCCCGACGGCGAACCGTTCGTTCAGGACGTTGACCGCTGCGAAGCCGGCGTGTGCCGAGGCTGCGCCTGCGCGAGCCTGCTGCAGCGCTGCGCGGTCGCCCGACCCTCCCGCCGTGTACAGCGACACGACGACGACCTTCGAGTAGCGGAGCGCGTGCGCGACCGGCCCTGGAAGGCCGGGCACGAGCCGGATCCTCGGAGTCGTGCGAACAGGCTCCGTCGAGGTGGAGTGGATGCGGTGCGTGGCGGAGCTGCCGAGGCGCGAGTGCGATCCACCGAGAGTCGGCGTTGCGCCGGCCGCGGCCGGGCTGGCCGATGAGGTCCGAGTCTGCGTGTAGAGGAGAAGCCCGACGGCGATCGCGGCAAGGACGCCGACGAGGGCGAAGAGGCGAACTGGCGGGGAGAGTGTGGTGGTCACGAGATTCCTTATCGGCAGAAAGTGGAAATGGTTTATGGGTGTACGGAGCTCTCGATGAACCGGGGTGCGGTGCTGTGTACGGAGACGAGACGGCGCCCGAGGATGAACGGGCGTCGTGCCGCGATCTCGACCTGGACTGGGCGGATGACCGAGAGTGGAAGCGCGACAACCGCGGAGCCGTTCGCGCGGACGCGAATCGTCCGTGCGGGGGTCCCCGGTACGCGGATTTGGACCACCGACGTCGCTGCTTTGGTGACGGGGAACGTGAGCAGGAAGCGCAGCGTGCCGGTGCGGGTACCGTCGCTTCGCGGCCAGACGGTGATGACCGCCTTTTGATCGAGCCAGCCGTCGAAGTAGCGGCCCACCGTCATCGTGCTCAGGCGGGCCTGGCCGGCCGTGTTCCACAACGTGGCCGTCGGCGTCCGCCGGAGCATGTGTGCGCCCTGGAACGTGAGGGTCGAGTAATAGCCGTCGACCAAGAGGGGGCGGCGGATCGGTGTCTCGCTGACGAGGATGCGCCCGTCGGCTCCGATCCGTGCGTTCCGATGTCCGAAGTCATCGACGACGTTCGAGCCGGGCAGGTTGAGCACGTCGACGAGGCTTCGGTTCCAGAACAGGTGCTCGAGCATGGCGGGCGGGAACGATCCCGGGCCGAGGAGCATGTCGACCGGGCCTAGCTTCGCGTCGTCCGCCCAGTGCAGGCTGCCGTCGAAGTAGGTCGCGCGTGCATTACGGGCGCTGTCCAGGTCATCGATCGCCGCTCCGATCGAGGCGAACGCCAGCGCTCCGATGGCGAGGACAAGAACGACCGATGGCTTCACCAATTTGAACGTCGACGCAGCACCGACGGCCAGGAGTGCGGCGCCCGCAAGCGAGACCAGCAGACCGCCGGTCGCCGTCCCGGCGAGGCGCTCGATGTAGAAGACGGCGCTGAGGAAGGGAGAGTCCTGTTTGCCCGATACCGCGGAGTAGCCGGTCATCGGGATGCGCACGAGGCACACGAACAACACGATCGAGAGGGCGACGACGAGCCATCTGCCTCGCGCGAGCGCTCGGATCCCGACGAGAAAGGCGATCGGGACCAGCCCCATCAGTGCGACGAGGTAGCGCTCCTGGAATCGCGGCGAGCCGTTCGTCGCATACGCGGCGGTCTCCACGAGCACGAGCGCGCCGAATGTGACGGTCAGAGCGGAGAACGCGCGCTCTATGGGTAACGCCGTCGAACGCAGCCCCCCGACGAGCCCCGAGACGGCGCAGGGCGCGAGTGCGAACCCCGTTGCGAACGCGATCAGCATCGAGTCGACCGCGATCCAGTGCGCGAGGCCGAGCGGGCTGATGTGAAAGGCGAGCAGAGAGCGGTAGTAACCGAGGATCCGATTCAGCCCGATCGCCAGCCCGGCGGCGGCGGGCAGAGCGATCGTGCAGAGCATGACGGCGTAGCGGCGCGCAGCCCGGACGACGTGCCCGCGCTCCACGATGAGCACGGCGAGCAGAAACGCGACGGGGAGGACGACGTACTGGACGCGGGCGAACGTTGCGAGACCGGCAAGCGCGAGGAACGCGAGCTGCGAGCGGGCTCGCCCGCTCTCGAGCGCAGAGACGCCGACAGCGACGGCGCCCAGCGCCAGCGGGTAGGCGATCGCGTCGGCGGTGACGTACGCGCTCCACGTCATCGTGGGCGCGGCGACGGTCACGAGCGCGACCATCGTGCACTGCCAGCGGACGGCGCCCAGACGACGTGCGAGCAGGTAGGCGGGGATCGCGGCCAGCGAGATCGCGACGCCGTGCATGACGAGGGTCAGCCGGTAGGCGAGGAGCGGGTCACCGAGGCGCCAGAAAGGCGCGATGAGGATCGGCTCGAGCAGCGCGGGAAAATGCGCCGCCGTACCGCGGATCGTCAGCCTGCCGTGTGCGATCGAGCGCGCGAGCTGCGAGTAGATGTACTCGTCGGGGAAGTAGACCGCAGTCGCGCTTGCGAATGCCACGAAGCCGCGGACGACCGAGCTCACGAGGACGATGCCTGCGAGGATCGTCCACTCCGAGCGCGCGATCTTGTGCACGCGCACTCCCTGTAGAAGTCGAGGCTTGACGAGCCGTGCTCCCGGCTGCAGCGAGATGTGTGTCATGGCTCTTTTGATGGCGGCGCGTGGGCAACTGAACGGTGTGTCCACAACGACTCGGAGGGCTTGCAGGCCCTCCGAGTCGTTCGTGCTCGATGTTCCGACGCCTCCTAGCAGGCGCCGGTGATTGTGATTGCGCCGGCCGGGCCGGTGCGGTGGGCCTTGAAGCCGCCCAGCGTCGTCGACTCAGCACAGTAGGCGGTCCCGCTTGCGCTCTTGATCGTCCCCAGCGAGATGCCGGCGTCGTAGGATGCCTTCAGCTTGGTGACGGTCGCGCCGACGTACGTGCCGTTGTCGGAGTAGAACGCTTCGACGGCGGGGAGCGCCGCGCGGACGTTGGCCTTCGTCGCCGACTTGTTCGCCCGGTCTTTGAAGCCGAGGTAGGACGGAACTGCGATCGCCAGCAGGATGCCGATGATCACGAGGACGACGAGGAGCTCGATCAACGTGAAGCCGCCTTCGTCGTGTGCGAGCCGCTGCCGCAGCTTGGTCGCAAGGTGCATGGTGCTCCTTCCGGGGGGTGGGTGGTAAGTACTGTCGTGGTATCGCCAGGACCGGGCTGGAGCGCCAGCCTCGAATGGGTGATCTTCCGGTGGGATGCTCGCCCACGGCGGGGGAGGCGGTTGCCGCAGGGCAGGCGAGAGCAGGCCACGGGTCAGGCGCGCCACCTCGCGCAATCGGACACGAGGATCGTGGCAGCAACCCGTCAGGTGCAGGTTGCGTTCGGGTAGTACTTCGTGAGCGTTGCACCCGGGCCCGCGAGGCTCCACGTCCTGCCGGATACCGTGTCCCTGAGGCAGTAACTCGCCGCCGCACTCGCGACGGTCAACGTCGGCGAGAGCCCGCCGTCGATCAGCACAAGGGCGGAACGGTTCATGCCGACGTAGGTCGTGCTCTCCGAGTAATACGCCTCGGCGGCGGACATCGCGGTGCGAAGGTTGGATCGTGCCGCCGTGTCTCCCGCGCGCTCCTTGTAGGAGAGATAGGCCGGGACCACGAGTTCGACCAGGACCCCGATGACCACGAGCACGACGAGGAGCTCGACCAATGTGAAGCCGGCTTCGTCCGAAGGGCGGCGAGCCGCCCTTCGGCGAACGAGATCCAAGCGGCTCGACGTCATCGCCTTTTTCTCGGCTGGCTCGTGGGGAGCCATTAGCCCCGCCAGAGTGATCGGTGGGCTAGGCCGATCCCCCAAGGGAGGTGACAGCTCGACTACCCGACAATCGACTCTCAAGGTCGGAAGACGCCGTGCCGATAGCTGGCCCCGTGGAGCTTTCCGAGCAGACCGATCTCGTCGCGCCCTTCTCGATCGACACGCTTCTCGAGCGTGCCGTGGAGCTCGGCGCTTCCGACCTGCACGTGACGGCCGGGTCGCCTCCCGCTGTGCGCGTGCACGGCCACATCGAGCTGCTCCATGACTTCCCGGTGCTCGTGCCCGATTCGGTTCGCGGGCTCATGTACCGCATCACAACCACCGAGCAGCAGAAGAAGCTGGAGATCGACCGGCAGCTCGACTTCGCGTATGGGCTGCGTGGCCTCTCCCGCTTCCGCGTCAACGTCTATTACCAGCGCGAGAGCCTCGCGGCCGCCTTCCGTTTGATCCCGACCGACATTCGATCGCTCGAGGAGCTTGGCCTGCCGGCGTCGCTGCACGATCTCGCGACGAAACCCCGCGGCCTCGTCCTCTTCACGGGCCCGACCGGCTCGGGTAAGTCGACGTCGCTCGCGGCGCTGATCGACGAGATCAACAGCACGAGGACCGACCACATCATCACGATCGAAGACCCGATCGAGTTCCTCCACTCCCACAAGCGCTGCATCGTCAACCAGCGTGAGGTAGGTCAGGACGCGCTCGGCTTTGCCGCAGCCTTGCGCGGCGCGCTCCGCCAGGACCCCGATGTGATTCTCCTCGGCGAGATGCGCGACCTCGAGACGATCGCCACCGCATTGACCGCCGCCGAGACCGGCCACCTCGTTTTCGGCACCCTGCACACGCAGAGCGCGCCGAGCACAGTTGACCGCATCATC